>JAYTWP010000454.1:0-1761 GCA_043743395.1 Actinomycetota bacterium
CGCGAACGCACATCGATGCCGGCCTCGGCAAGGGGATCCCACTTGGCTCCGGCGGCCTGATCGCGCCCACCGAATCGATCGAAGCGACGGGCACCGAGCTCGTCATCGACGGCATTCACATCGAGTTCCAACTCACGCCCGGCACCGAGGCGCCGTCGGAGATGAACTTCTACTTTCCGCAATATGGCGCGGTCTGCATGGCCGAGAACTGTGCCGCCACGCTGCATAATCTGTACACACCGCGAGGCGCCGAGATCCGCGACGCACTCGGCTGGAGTCGGTACATCAATGAGGCGCTCGAAGCCTTTATCGACCGCTGCGATGTTGCCTTCGCCAGTCACCATTGGCCACGTTGGGGCAGCGCCGACATCGAGAGTTGGCTGGGCGGACAGCGCGACATCTACCGCTACCTGCACGATGAAACCGTGCGCCTCGCCAATCACGGCCAGACCCCGCTGGAGATTGCGGAACAGATGCGGTTGCCGGCAGCAATCGGCGACGAGTTCTTCAACCGTGACTACTACGGCACCGTGAGCCACAACGTGAAGGCGGTGTATCAGCGCTACCTCGGATGGTTCGATGCGAACCCCGCCACCCTGCATCCGCTGCCGCCGGTGGAATCAGCAACGAAGTTCGTGCACTACATGGGCGGCGCGGATGCGGTGCTTGCGCGTGCCCGAGTGGACTTCGACGCTGGCGAGTACCGCTGGGTGGCTCAGGTGGTGAACCATGTGGTGTTTGCCGATCCAGGTAACCAAGAGGCCCGGCTGCTGCAGGCCGACGCACTCGAACAGTTGGGCTATCAGAGTGAGTCCGGTCCGTGGCGCGACTTCTACCTCACTGGCGCGCAAGAGCTTCGTAACGGTACACCGTCGGTGCCCGGATTGCGAGCGGCCCAACGCGTTGATGTCATGCGCGCAATGACACCACGGATGGTCCTCGACAACTGTGGCGTGCGGCTGAACGCACCTGCTGCAGTCGATCTGCGTGTGTCATTCGACTTTCGTTTCACCGACCACGACGTGGAGTACCGCATGAACGTGCAGCACGGCGTGGTGCACTACGGCACGCGGCGCGTCGGTACGGCCGATGCGCAGATCACCACGACGGTAGAGGCATTGGTGAAGGTGGTCAGCCAGGCAAGCACGATCGCTGCCGAAATCGAATCGGGTGCCTTCTCGATCAGCGGCGACCAGACCAGCTTCGAGCAGTTCGTGTCGTTGCTCGATCAGTTCGATCTGTTCTTCGCAATCATCGAGCCGTAGGTTTGGTCACGTTTGCCCTGTGCCGGCCACTCTACGGCGCGAGCCACGACCAAATAAGGTCCTGCAAGCGGTCGATGCCGATGCCCTTCGATGCACTGACCCACACGATGTCGCCCGGCTCGAGCCTGCAGCCTTCGCAGAGTTCGATGCGGCGTTTGGGTTTCTTCGCCGACTTCACTTTGTCGCTCTTGGTTGCGATGACCTGATGCGGTATCTCATTGCTGCGCAGCCAATCGAGCATCTGGACATCGAGTTTTGTCGGACCGATCTCGCCATCGACGAGCACCATCACCATTTGCAGGCACTCGCGCTCGAGCAAATACCCCTCGATCATCTGCCCCCAGTCCTGCTTGATCCTGTTGGGCACCTTTGCGTAGCCATAGCCGGGCAGGTCTACGACCGTCACGCCCGGTTCTACCTCGAAGATGTTGATCAGTTGCGTGCGCCCGGGAGTCTTGCTCGTGTGCGCAAGCCGCGTGCGGTTCGCAAAGGCATT
>JAYTWP010000455.1:0-1527 GCA_043743395.1 Actinomycetota bacterium
AGCCTGCGCACGATTCAAGCCGAGGTCGTCGACATAGTCATCGACTGGCTGCAGGGCGGGCCGTCGGCCGCAGGCTTCATGACGAGCGGTGGCACCGAGAGCATCCTGATGGCAGTCAAGGGCGCACGCGAGCGCGGAAAGAAGGAACGCGGTATCACCAAGCCCAACGTCGTGTTGCCCACCAGCGCCCACGCCGCGTTCGAGAAGGGCTGCTACTACTTTGGCCTCGAGAGCCGCCGTGTTGCGGTGAAGGACGATTGGCGTGCCGACCCGGACGCCATTGCAGCCGCGGTCGACGACAACACTGTGTTGCTCGTGGCATCGGCGCCGCAGTATCCACAAGGTGTCATCGACCCGGTTGCCAGCATCGCAGCGATTGCCGCCGAGCGCGACATCAACTGCCATGTCGACGGCTGTATGGGCGGCGTGACTCTCACCTATCTGAAACGTCTCGGCTATCCGATACCAGCATGGAACTTCTCCGTGCCGGGCGTAACGAGCATCTCGGTCGATCTCCACAAGTACGGCTACACCGCGAAAGGCGCGTCGGTGATTGCGTACCGCGACAAGAAGCTTCGTAGTTATCAGACCTATGTCACGGACAATTGGCTGGGCGGGCTGTACGGGTCCTCCGGGATCATGGGCACAAAGGGTGGAGGCTCGATGGCAGCGGCGTGGGCCGTGATGAACTTCCTCGGTGACGAGGGCTACCTGCGAGTCACCGCCGATGCACGACACGCCGCCGAGGAACTCGTGGCCGGCGTTCACACACGACCACTTCTGCAATTGCGCGCGGAGCCCGACACCACACTCGTTGCATTCGGTGCTGCGGACCCGAGCGCACTCGACATCTTCTCCGTGGCCGATGCGCTGTGGAGACGGGGATGGTACGTAGATCGGCAAGGCCCTCCCCCGTCGCTGCACTGCACCGTCAACGCCGTGCACGCCGGCAAGATCCCCGCGTTTCTCGCCGATCTAGATGCGGCCATTGCCGACGTGATGGTCGCATCCACGTCTGGCGACCAGGGTGCATATGGAACCGTCGAATGACAGTTCGACTATAATCAGCACAATCGTTACGGCAATGGGGTCACCTATGGACAACCAACTCAGCGAACGACTCGACACCTCGCTCGCCGACCTACGTGCGAGCGGTCTGTTCAAGAACGAACGCGTGCTGCACGGGCCTCAAGGCGCGCACGTCACCACGTCTGGCGGCGACCTGATCAACCTGTGCGCAAACAACTATCTCGGTCTCGCCAATCATCCCACCGTTCGCGAGGCAGCACACCGGGCGATCGACCAGTACGGCTACGGCATGGCCTCGGTTCGCTTCATCTGCGGAACGCAGACCCCGCATCGTCAACTCGAAGGACGCCTCAGCGAGTTCTTGGGTACCGAAGACACGATCCTGTTTCCGTCGTGCTTCGATGCCAACGGCGGGCTCTTCGAAGCGCTGCTCGACGAGACGGACGCCGTCATTTCAGATTCGCTGAACCACGCCAGCATCATCGATGGCATCCGACT
>JAYTWP010000456.1:0-3914 GCA_043743395.1 Actinomycetota bacterium
CTGCTGTTCACGTTCTACCTCGTTGCCGACGGCCCGCGCATGCGCCGCAGCATCTGCAGTCGCTTGCGGCCGGCGCGACAGCAGCGCGTGCTCGACGTGTGGGAACTCGCCATTACCAAGACGGGTGGATACCTCTACTCGCGGGCACTACTGGCGTCGCTGTCGGCGTTCTTCCATTGGATACTGTTCCAGTCGCTCGGTACCCGAGCACCGATCGCAATGGCGTTATGGGTAGGTTTGGTGAGCCAGTTCCTTCCGGTCATCGGCACGTATCTCGCTGGGGCACTTCCTGTACTTCTCGCTCTGGTCGATTCACCGGGCAAGGCGATGGCGATATTGGCCTTCGTGGTGCTCTATCAACAGATCGAGAACTACCTCTTCATCCCGCGCATCACAGCACGCACGATGGAACTGCATCCAGCGATTGCGTTCGGTGCAGCGCTCGGCGGTGGGGCGGTGCTCGGCCCGGTTGGTGCGATCCTCGCATTGCCCGCGGCGGCCATGATGCAAGCCGTCATCAGCTCATGGGGTGTGCGTCACGAAGTGATCGACGCGCCACTAACGCGAATGGCACATCCGAGCCTGCGAACGAAGAGAGCTCGGAAGAAGAAGGACGCTGCGGATACTGATGAGTCGACCTGATGAGTCGACCTGACGCGTTCGTCGCTGTAGCGCTCACGAGCAGATCGCAATTTCCCGAGTCCGTACATTTTGGTGCCGTCGTCGGTCTGGAACGCGACGGCTCCGTCGCGTTCGCGACCGGCAATCCATCGGTGACGATCTACCCCAGATCTGCGAACAAGCCGCTGCAGGCAGTCGGAATGGTGCACGCCGGATTAGACCTCCCTCCGGAGCTGCTTGCACTTGTGTGTGCAAGTCACGACGGTGCTCCAATGCATCTGGACGCGGCGCGGCGCATTCTGGCCACCGTCGGTCTCGACCCATCGGCGCTGCGCAACACTGCCGATTACCCTCTCGACGCAGCTGCCGCCGAAGCGGTAGTTCGTGCGGGAGGCACGCGCACTTCGCTACAGATGAATTGCAGCGGTAAGCACAGCGGCATGCTCGCGACGTGTGTCATCAACGGTTGGGACACGCTCTCGTACCTCGACCCGTCGCATCCGTTGCAGCAAGTGATCAATGACGAACTCCCGGGCCTCTCCGGCGAGCGGGTGGGACACATCGGCATCGATGGCTGTGGCGCCCCCGCACATGCAATGTCGCTGCTTGGTCTTGCCCGCGCGTTTCGGCACATCGCGATCGGATCCGCTGCCGAGGCCGGCGCGAGCGTCTATCAAGCAATGAGCGGTCATCCAGAGATGGTGGGTGGCGCTCACCGTGATGTCACGCAGTTCATGCAACACGTGCCGGGTCTGCTCGCCAAGGATGGCGCCGAGGGTGTCTTTGCAGCTGCACTTCCCGACGGACGAGCAGTTGCGCTAAAGATCGCCGATGGTTCCAATCGAGCTCGCCCGGTGGTGATGTTGGCCGCCTTGGAGCAACTCGGTGTTGATGTCGCCGTGGTTGCACCGCTCGTGCAGCAACGAATCTTTGGACACGGTCATGCGGTTGGCGACGTGACGTGCATCGCGGAGTTCGAAACTGCTCGAGATGACTGAGATCCCGTTCGTCGCGCCGCTCGACGATGCGCAGTACGCCGTCGCGCAACAGGTCTCTCCGCTTGTGCGGCGCGTGATCGCGAACAACCCGAGTAAGTACAGCTATCGGGGGACCGGCACGTACATCGTAGGCCACGGCGATGTCGCTGTCATCGATCCGGGTCCCGCGCTGGACGAACACCGAGATGCACTGAGTGCCGCGCTTGCGGGCGAACGGGTCAGAGCAATTCTTGTTACGCATTGTCATAGTGATCATTCGCCACTCGCGGCGTGGCTCAGCGAGTCCACCGGAGCGCCGACTGTCGCATTCGCGCCCCATGGGCTCGTCGATCTCGAAGAAGACGAGGACTCCGACGTCAAGGTCGAGGAAGCGATCGACCTCGCCTTCGAACCGCACATTCGCGCGATCGACGGCAGCATCGTGGCGCGCGCGTTTGGATGGACGATGCGCGCTGTACACACCCCCGGGCATACGTCGAATCACCTGTGTTACGCATTCGACGAAGAGCGCGCCTTGTTCACTGGCGACCACGTGATGGGGTGGAGCACCACCGTGGTCTCGCCGCCCGACGGCGACATGCGCGCCTATATGGAATCGCTTCGCAAGGTCGCGGCTCGCGACGATCAGATTCTGTGGCCGACGCATGGCAACCCAGTCACGGATCCGCAGCCATTCCTCGCTGCCTATCTGGCGCACAGGCTCGAGCGTGAGGCACAAGTGCTGGACCAAGTCCGCGCCGGGGTGAACACGATCTCCGGCATCGTCACGGTGCTCTACGCCAACGTGCGCGAGGAACTGCACAAGCCGGCTGGTCGCAGTGTGCTGTCGCACCTCGTGAAGCTGGTCGACGACGGGCTTGTCCGCGTCGATGACGATGCTCGACCAACGCTCAAAGCCACCTTCAGCCCGCTCTGACGACGCTGAGTACTTGGCAACGACAGCCTTGAGTTCATTTTCGTATTCGATCGTGGTCGCCGCCCATTCGCAGGTTGACGGCTTCACACTTGCATGATGAGCGGATGCACAGAAGACTGAGACCACCGTCGATTCAGGGGAAGTCATGATCACAGGTATAACGAGTGTCGTCATCGATCGTTCACCGGCGGAGGTGTTTGCGGCGATTTCAGACATCACCCGCACCGGCGAATGGAGCCCGGAATGTATTGGGGGCCGATGGATCGATGGCGCAACCGGTCCCGCCGTCGGAGCCCGTTTCGAAGGCGACAACAAGGTCGTTGTCGCAGGTTTGACAATGAAGAAGTGGACCACCACGTCTGAGGTCACGGCGTGTGTTGCGGGCGAGGTGTTCGAGTTCGTCGCGGAGGGCTACACGACGTGGCGATACGAGCTCAAACCTGTCGGGAAGGCAACCAAGCTCACCGAGTCGTTCAAGTTCGACTCATCGAAGGGCTTCCAGGGCTTTCTCTACGAGAAGGTCTTCCGGCGATCCGACTCGATGCTCAAGGGCATGCAGCGCACCCTCGCGCAGGTCAAGGCAACCTTGGAGTCCTCGACTCCGTAGACAACGGTTGGCGAGGTGACGTGGTCCGCGTTGAGGTGGGCGATCACCGTCGGTTACCGAGAGTGGTTATGATTCGTGCAACGAAGTGTCGGAATGCCTCCGATCCGCTCGAAGGAGTGGCCATGTCGAAGACCAGAATGTTGGCTCTGAGTGTGATCCCGCTGGCATTGCTTTCTGTTGGGTGCAGTAGCAGTGGTAAGTCGGTGTCCAGCGCCACCACGACGACTATCCCGTTCGTTCAACCGACGATCAATCTCAGCACCACCACCACGACGGCGATCACACCGGAGACCACGTTGCCTCCCGAGTCCACGACAACCACGACGACTGTGTCCAAGACTGCGACCGACTGGGAAGTGGTCGTCGGAATTTTCACAACGACGGCCAAGGCACAGGCGCAACTCGACAAGCTGACCGCCGCACAGTTCGCGGGTTTCACGATCAAGCCAGTCACCGGTAAGTACGCAGTCGTGCTGGCGGGCTTGATCAACTCCGCAGCTGCAGCGATGGTCGCAAAGATCAACGCAGCCAAGGTCGGAACTGCACGCGTCTTTCACCTCACCGGGACCGCCGCAACCAACTTCGAGGTTGTCGGTGGCATCTACCTGACGTCAGCAAAGGCGCAAGAGCAGATCGACAAGCTGACCGCGGCCAAGTTCCCGGGTTTCACGATCAAGCCGGTGACGGGCAAGTTTGCAGTTGTACTTGCCGGCCTCACCAAGGCCCAGGCAACAGCGATGGTCGCCCAGATCGACAAGGCCGGGTTAGGCCC
>JAYTWP010000457.1:0-11854 GCA_043743395.1 Actinomycetota bacterium
AAATCACGCAAATCTTCGACGCTGCCACCAACCGGCCTCTCGTCAACTCCGACCTCGACCTCGACCTCGAGCGTTGTAGCGAACATACGTACGACACTAAACCAACGGTGTTACAAGGTTCGCCCGCTCGCGCTTCTTGACAACCGCGACTCAGGTGGCGTCGGTGTACCTCGAGGGATCGACGGTGAGCAGCCCAGCGCTCATCACCAGCGCCGTCAGTTTCTTACCGGTGCCGCGCAAGGTGAGCGCAGCGTCGTCGCCGAGTTCGAGGTACGGCGCCAAGGCGTTGTGGTCTGTGCGATCCTCGATCCATTGGCGTTGCGCACGGCCAGCATCGGTGAATGAGCCATCGGAGTTCACGATGCCTCGCTCGGCGAGGGATTCAATTCCGGCTTCCCACTCATCGTCGCTCCACGACCGGGTGGCCTTCAGCACTGCCGCAGTCACATCACCTGACGCGGCGTGAGTGATCAGTGCGTCGAGCCCGGAGAGACCCTCTGTGGTGAGCGCCGCGATGTGTCCGTCACCGCGGTATTCGCGGAGCAATGTCTGTCCATGCCACAGCTCAAGGTGCGGCTCAGTGGGCCACGGCAACGACGCGTGTGCGGCGAACAGCGGACGACCTTCTGGACGTGCGCAGGCGATGAGGGCCGCGCGGCGGGTGAGCCCGGCAGCTTCGGCGAGTTCTACCGAGAGCAGCACCTCCGCACCGAAGGCACGAGTCAGTGACGTGTTGACGGCGTTGAGTCGGGCGCTCAACATCGCTTCGGGCGTGGTGATGGTCCACGCATCGCGCATGCTCGCGTGCACCAAGCCCGGATGGAAGTTGTAGAAGCTGGCAATGACGACTTCGGCCGGAACAGCGCCCATGGCTGCAGCGCGTGAGGCGAAATAACCCATCCGGTTCTTGGTCACTCCTACAGCGGCGTATGCCATGGGGGCGTCGGGCGTGAAGTAGATCATGCCGTGCACAGCTTCCATGCTGCGCCAGGTCTTGCGTGCGGTGAAGGCGTCCATCTGGCAAACCGTAGGGCACGGACGCATATGGTGAGCACATGGAGAATCTCGCTGGCAAGGTCGCAGTCGTCACCGGTGCTGGCAGCGGCATTGGCAAGGCAATGGCAGAGCGCTTTGTCGCCGAGGGCATGAAGGTTGTGCTCGCCGATGTCGATGAAGTTCGTCTACGTCTTGTCGAATCTCAACTCACCGAGGTGGGTGGCGACGTGTTGCCCGTGGCATGCGACACCGCGCTCGAGGAATCGGTGCAGACACTCGCCCAGCGCACGCTCGAGCATTACGGCGCCGCGCATGTGCTGTGCAACAACGCAGGAGTTGTCGGTACCGGCGATCCATGGACGGGTCCGATGAGTGTCTGGGACTGGGTCGTGGGCATCAACCTCTACGGGGTCATCCACGGCATCCGTGCGTTCCTTCCGATCATGAACGAACAGGGCGAGGGTCACATCGTGAACACGGCATCGATGGCGGGCCTCGTCGCCATGCCAGGCGCGGCGCCGTACAACGTGACTAAACACGGGGTCGTCGCGCTCAGCGAAGGTCTCTTCATCGAGCTGAAGGGCACAGGTTCGCCGGTCGGTGTGTCGGTGCTGTGCCCCGGCTTTGTCCGTACCGAATTGATGACGCGCATGACCTGGGCCGATCGCCTCGGCGAGCAGCCCGCGACAACCACGAATCCAACTGGGCAGTTCATGGACCAGATACTGCGTGACGGTGTGGAGAACGGCATCTCGCCCGAAGACGTGGCCGGGCAAGTTGTGGCCGCAATCAAGGCGGAGCAGTTCTGGATTCTCACGCATCCCGATTTCCGCCAGGCACCAGTCGAGCGCATGCAGCGCGCGGCAGCGCAGGAGAACCCTGCATGATCGACTGGCTCGACGACCTTCGGCTCGAGCCCGGCCCGCCGTTCTTGGCGATGGGTACTCGTGCCCTTCATCTCGATCAGTGGCTGCTCGTGGATTCCGACTACGAGGTCGATCTCGCTCGCAAGGCTGAACTGCTGCTTCGAGAGCGCAACGTTGTCTTCGCTGCCCAGCCCGGTTCCGAGGATGCGAGCCAGGAGTTGCTCGACAACGTGTACGAGTGGCTCGTGGCTCACGGCATCGATCCTGCTGCGCGTTCGAGTGACGATCACCCGCTGGTCGCGGCGGCCCGCCTTGTGCAGGAAGATCTGGCCGTCCTCCAGAACATCGGTGGAGAATGGATTCTCACGGCTGGTGCGATCTGCTTCCCGACGCATTGGTGCATTGCGGACAAGATTGGCCTACCGCTTCACAAGGTGCACGAACCCGTCGCTCACTACGAAAGCGACCTGCGCGAGAAGGTCGATCGGTTCCACGATCGACTCAGCGCCGATCGCCCGGCGTGGCGCCGCAATTGGATCGTCACGCCCACGCCCGAGCTGCACCTGCCGCAGCGGGGTGGCCTCGAAGACGTTGGCGCGACGAACGCCAAACTGACGATCGACGCCGACGGGTCACCGATGTGGATCCGCAGCGAACGTCAAACGCTCCGCCGACTCGCACGCACCGGTGCGATCGTGTTCACGATTCGGATTCAGCGTGCCCCGCTCGGCGTGTTGCTCCAGCGGCCCGATCTCGCGGCGCGCATGCTCTCGACGACGCAGTCCTGGGACGCGAAAAAGCGGATGTACGCATCCACCGGAGGTGCCCTCGACCAACTCAACGAATGGCTCGAAGGCGTCGCACGTCGCCCGAAGCTGCCTTGAGAATGTCCTTCGCTAGTACCAGCTCCCGGTTCTTCGTGCGCAGCGACGCGATCTGCGCTCGCGACTCATCAACAATGCCCTGAGAACCGGCGCGAACCGGGCCACCAGGCGACGCTGCTTTCACTCAGTTGTAGAGCGTCACCCGCTTCACGTTCACTCTGCCTCCAAACGCCCACACACTTGCTGTCTCGACTCGTTTGCTTGATCGACTCGAACACAAACCTCGCCGCACCTTCATCTCGCCGGGTTCGACAGTTGATGCCCAAAGCCATCGCCAACGCGACCATCGACCGGCGACTGCACCTCCCACGTCGTTATCACCAACGGCGACTCCATCTGAAATGGCCCAGTTTAGAAATGGACGGAACGGGAACTTGTGGCGAGTACATCTACAACAAGGAGTCTCTATGTTCCACCAACTTCGCATCGCTCGCAGGCTCTGTGCCGCAGGGGTGATCCTCACGGTCAGTGGCGCGACACTCGGCCTTCTCGGGGCAACCACACTTGCGGTCAGTGTTGGTCCAGGCTTCACAGGCGCGGTGAGCAATGCGCCCTACTCAACCGCGGGCCAGACCTGCGACCCGAATAGGAATGGCTACCACTTCATCATGAACCAGTTGGTCTATCCCGAAGGCGCGGTCATCAATGCAGCCGACTTCGGTCCGATCAACATTACGTTCTCGGACGGAAGTACTGCGGTTGCCACCTTCACCGACCTTGCCGGTGGCCAGACGGCGCACTTTCTCAACAGCACCGTTGATCAGACGGGTAACTTCACGATTACTTCAGCGACCATGATCTTTCCCGCAGGCACCGACATCACTTCGTTCGGAGGCTTCGTGATCAGCCACCCGCCGTGCGGAACGACCACGACTAATACGACGACAACGGTTGTGCCGTCTACGACGACAACGGTTGTGCCGTCGAACACCTCCACGTCCTTGGTTCTCGCTGAAGCCCCCTTCCTGCCGACGACGACCACCCTCGTCGCATCCCAGGCTCTCGTGGCGACCACCGCAGCAGCAAGGGCCGGGAGCCTGCCTGCCACTGGTACCAATGCCCGATGGACCGCGATGCTCGGTCTCTTCGTCCTCAGCTGTGGACTCATGCTGGTGGGCCTGGGACGACGCCGCACCGTGCAGAGCTAACGCTGAAGCGTAGTTGAGTTGAGCGAACGGGCGTCCCGAGCCATCGGGTCGCCCGTTCGTTGTTGTGTGGTGATCACCCGCATATCGTGACCGCTCGACGTAGGTGAATGTGGCCTGCTCGACGTATACGACGTGGCGCCATGGGCCTTGGTGGGGGAATAGTTCGTTCTTTTGTAGAGTCGCCTACCGATTCGGCCATCGCGTTGACGCCCCAATTGGTCGAGAGATTCTTCAGTTTGTTTGTTCGAGGGCTGGTGGGGAACGGTGGTCGGTCATAACGCGCCCGCGTACGATCTTGCGGCCAGGCGGCTTTCGCAGATGTGAATCCGGCAGGCCCCGAGCGACAATTCAACAACAAAGACACGAATGGTCAGTCGTAACAAGCGGCAGACCGCGACCCACGAGTAGCCCCGATCATGCTCAGAGTCGTAGCTGCCGCCGATCGAGCCGATGGAGAGTACGGGGTGGACCTCGAGAAGGCGTTGGGTGTAGGCAACCGACACGGCTCAGACGATCTCATTGATGTCGAGATCGAAGCGATCGTTGCGCCAACTGTGCACCGCCGCGATCGCGTCGCCGCCGATCATCAGGATGTGTCGGGCGAGGTCTCCCTTTGCTGCCTTCGCGTCATGGCCAGCAACCTTGCCGTCGCGCTCCACGAACGTCACTCGAACGGCCTCGCGATATCGGTGTGGGGTCGGCGTCCAAGCAAGTCGGTGCTCATTGGGCAACAGGTCGATCACGACTCGTTTGGCGAGCACATCATTGAGCGCGTCGGACAACTCGGTGCGCCACCATTTGCTCAACACACCGAACGGTTGAAGCCGGGCACCCATTTTCAGCCGGTAGTCCGGCGTTGGATCGCCCAGCGCGACAACGCCGAGCAATCCGGACATCACGAACAGGCTGCGGGTTGCGAGCCGGCGCGCCTCGGCCGGCATGGACTCGAAATCGAGGTGATCCCAGACGACGCCGGTATATCGGCGAGCCGCCGGCAGAGTCCGTGATTCCAGTAGTGAGTTGTTGGCCTGCTGAGCGGCCGCGAGGTGCTTGCCACCGACCCCGAGCAACTTCTCGTCTCCGCCGGCCGCCGCTGCGAGTGCGAGAGCAAGCGCCACGCGCTTCTGGCCGAGGGCGCCGCCGAACTTGCCGGCGTCGGGCGACCAGACTGTTCGGCTGCCGCCGCTTGCCTTGCCCTCTGACGGCGGGAGCAAAATCGCGAGCGGTCGGGTGGTCATTCCATGATTCAACCGGCATACAGTCTGGTCATGCGTGTTCTGCTGAATCTTCCGGACTCCCTTCGGCTCGCTGGTTCCCTCACTGGAAATGGACGAATCCGATGACCTCCATTTATGGTCCGGTCAACGACTGGGCAGCCGATTTCGACCATGCCGACCCCGGCTACAACGCACACGCGCCTGAGATCTGGGCCGAGTTGCGTGGCAGCTGTCCCGTTGCTCACACCGAGCGCTACAACGGTGCATGGTTACCGGTCACACACGAGTACGTGACGCAGATCGCCTATGACACCGAGCACTTCACGTCACGCTCGGTCATCGTGTCGCCGTTCCGCCCGATTGCGCAGGCACCCATCGGCAATGCTCCGCCCATCTCGAGCGACCCGCCGTTCCATCACGATGCGCGCCGCTTGTTGCTGCCGGCCTTCGCGCCCAAGACCATCGATCCGTGGGAGAAGGACGTCCGCTCGCTCTGCAAGGAGTTGCTCGCAGCGATGGGCGATGCCGATGTCATCGACGCGGCGGTCCAATACGCGCAGCACATTCCGGTGAATGTGATTGCGCGTATGTTGGGCTTCCCGCTTGAAGACTCCGAACTGTTCCGTGGTTTCGTCCACGACATTCTCGAGGGCATCAACGTCGAGCTCGAGCAACGCTTCCAGGCGTTTGGTCGCCTCGCCGCCTACCTCGACATCCAGATTCAAGACCACATCGACAATCCGCGCAACGATCTCACCAGCTTCTTGCTCGATGCCAAAATCTATGACGAGCCGCTCAGCGCCGAGCATGTGCGTGGCTCGATCGTGCTGTTGCTGCTCGCTGGTATCGATACCACCTGGAGCGCGATCGGTTCCAGCCTCTTGCATCTCGCTGCGCACCCCGACGATCGTGCACGGCTCGTCGCCGAGCCAGCGCTCATTCCCACTGCGATCGAAGAGTTCCTGCGTGCCTATGCGCCGGTCACGATGGCGCGACTGGTCAAGGAAGATGTCGAGATCGGCGGCTGCCCCATGAAGGTCGACGACTGGGTGTTGTTGCCGTTTCCGGCAGCCAACCTTGATCCGCTTGCCTTCGAGCGCGCCGATGAGGTTCTGATCGATCGGCTCGAGAACCGCCATGCCGCGTTCGGACTCGGTATCCACCGGTGCCTTGGGTCGAACCTCGCTCGGCTCGAACTGCGTGTCGCGGTCGAAGAGTTCCTCGCGCACTTCCCCAACTTCGAGCTCGCCGACGCCGACGCGGTCACCTGGAGCGCTGGCCAGATTCGTGGTCCCCGACAATTGCCCGTTCGCATTCTCCGCTGAGATCGGACCCAGACGCCATGGCACTGGCGCAACAGCCGGGCGTGTGTCGTACCCCATCCGTAGGATGAGGGAACCATGTCGATGTTCGATGACGAAGCCCCCACCTCTCTGCTGCTCGACCTGAACTCGGACCAACTCGACGCGGTTGTGCATACGGGCGGCCCGCTGCTCGTGGTGGCGGGCGCCGGTTCGGGCAAGACGCGTGTGCTCACCCATCGCATTGCCCATCTCATCGACAGCGGGGGCGTGCACCCCCAGCGAATCTTGGCGATCACCTTCACCAACAAGGCCGCCGGCGAGATGAAAGAGCGCGTCACCAACCTTGTCGGTCCTGCTGCCAAGAACATGTGGGTGAGCACTTTCCATGCCGCGTGTGTGCGCATCCTTCGCGCGCATGCCGACCTGCTCGGCTACCCGCGCAGCTTCAGCATCTACGACCAAGCCGACGCGCAGCGCCTCACGAGTTACGTCATCCGCGACCTCGCCCTCGACTCCAAGCGGTTTACACCTCGCGGAGTACACAACGTCATCAGCAAATGGAAGAACGAGCTGTTGTTCCCCGACGATGCGTTGGTCACCTCGGCCACCCCGATGGATCGCAAACATGCCGAGATCTATCGCGACTATCAGGCCCGTCTGCTCAAGGCCGGCGCCATGGATTTCGACGATCTGCTCACCAACGTGGTCTTGCTGTTCCGCCAACATCCCGATGTGCTGCATCAGTACCAAGAGCGGTTCTTGCACATCCTCATCGACGAGTATCAGGACACCAACACTGCGCAGAACCAGATCGTGCTCATGCTCGGCGCACTCCACCAAAACGTGACCGTTGTCGGCGACCAAGATCAGTCGGTCTACCGCTTCCGTGGCGCCGACCTGCGCAACATCTTGCAGTTCGAAGACGCCTTCCCCGACGTGACCACCATCGTGCTCAACCAGAACTACCGCAGCACGCAGATCATTCTCGATGCTGCCAACTCGGTGATCGCCAACAACCCGATGCGCAAGCCGAAGACGCTCTGGAGCGAACTCGGTCGCGGCGAAGGCATCACGCGGTATCACGCCGACGACGAAGGCGATGAAGCCACCTGGGTGGCGCGCACGGCACAAGAGCTGCACGACAGCCACGCCGTGATGTGGAAAGAGCTCGCGATCTTCTATCGCACCAACGCACAGAGCCGCGTTGTAGAAGAAGCACTCATGCGTTACGGCGTGCCGTACAAGGTCGTCGGCGGAACACGTTTCTACGATCGCCGCGAGATCAAGGACGCGATGGCATATCTACGCGCCATTACCAACCCAGCCGACGAAGTCAGCATCAAGCGTGTGCTCAATGTGCCGAAGCGGGGGATCGGTGACACCAGCATCGCCAAGCTCGATGCCTGGGCGCGCGAGATGGGCAACGGCTTCATGGACGCCATGCGCCACGCAGACGAAGCAGGACTCGGCGGTGGTGCAGCACGGGGTGTTACGTCATTCGTCGGGCTGCTCGACTCCCTCGCCCATCTGCTCGATGGGTCTCCTGCCGATGTGTTGCAGACCGTACTCGACCAAAGCGGATACCTCTCCGAGCTGGAAGCCGAGAGCTCGGTCGAGGCGGCTGGCCGGCTCGAAAACATTAGTGAGCTCATCGGCTCCGCGCGCGAGTTCACCCGGGTCGATGAATTCCTCGAACAGGTGTCGCTGGTGGCCGACACCGACGAACTCAACGACGACAATCGCGTCGTGATGATGACGCTGCATGCCGCGAAGGGTCTCGAGTTCCCCTACGTGTTTCTCATCGGGATGGAAGAGGGCATCTTTCCGCATGTGCGTGCGCAGAGCGACCCGGACGAACTCGAAGAAGAGCGCCGTCTCGCGTACGTCGGCATCACCCGTGCCCAGCAGAAGTTGCATGTGTCGCACGCCTGGAGCCGCAGCCTGTTCGGCACTACGCAGTACAACCCGTCGTCCCGATTCCTCGACGAGATTCCGCAGGAGCTCCAAGAGCAGAAGGGCAACGTCACGGGGCGCAGCTCGTACGGACGGGCGAGCTACCGCGATCGCGACAGCGGCGGCGCCTCTGGTGGCAGTTGGAGCACCGGCGCAGGTAGCTATCGGCCGCGCTACAGCGACCAAGACGACGCGCAGAGCCGTGAAGCTGCGGCTGCACATCGCGAGCGTGTCGTCGATGCAGCGCTGGCCGCGGGCAAGCGCCTCGCCCCGCAGCCCTCGAACGCCCAACTTCTTGCGCTGCGCGTGGGTGACGACGTCGAGCATCCGTCGTTCGGAGAGGGCGTCATCATCAACATCGAGGGCAGCGGCGACAAGGCCGAGGCCACCATTCGGTTTCGTGACGTCGGCACCAAGCACTTGGCGCTCGCCTGGGCGCCTCTCAAGAAGCTGTAGTTCGCGATGAACTCCACACTGTCGCGTTGGCGGGTTCACGCCGAAGACCAACTCGCTCTGTTCGTGCATCTTGTGCGCTGGGCGATCCTCGGCGCACTGTCCGGCGCGATGGCGGGCGCCTCGTCGTGGGTGTTCCTCGATGGTCTGTCGCGTGTCACGCATTGGCGTGAAGATGGTCGTCAATGGCTCGTCTATCTGTTGCCGCTGATCGGCCTGGCGATGGGTGCCACCTACCACTACCTCGGCGGTCGGGCGGGCCAAGGTAACAACCTACTCCTCGACGAGATTCACGAACCAACGGCGTGGGTGCCGCATCGCATGGCGCCACTGGTTCTCGTTGGTACGTGGGTGTCACATCTGTTCGGTGCGTCCGTGGGACGAGAAGGCACGGCGGTGCAGATGTCAGGCAGCCTCTCCGATGGGTTGTCGCGGATCATTCGGCTCACCGCCACCGATCGGCGGATCATGCTCATCGCGTCGCTCGCGGGCGGTTTCGGTGCAGTGTTCGGGGTGCCCGTGGCCGGTACGGTCTTCGCGCTCGAGGTCCAATCCATAGGCCGCATGCGCTTCGAGGCTCTTGTGCCTGCGCTGACGGCCTCTATCGTCGGGGACCGCGTTCTTCACGCGCTGGGCGGCGAGCGTTCCGTGTACCCACAACTCGCGCCACATGTCACGCCGTGGATGCTCGTGCGCATCGCAGGAGCCGGGCTGCTGTTCGGTCTCGTCGGCGCCGCCTACTCCGCTGCGGCGCATGGCATCAAGTCACTCATGTCGCGCAGGGTGTCATGGGCGCCACTGCGTCCGTTCATCGGTGGCTTCGCCGTCATCGCGCTCGTGTTGCTGTTCGGCCACGACTATCAGGGCCTGTCGTTACCGCTCATCGGTCGGGCTCTGCAGGGTGATCACCTCAGCTTTGCCGTCTTTGCACTCAAACTGCTGTTCACGGCGGTCACTCTTGGCACCGGTTTCGTCGGTGGCGAGGTCACACCGCTGTTCATGATGGGAGCCACCCTCGGCTCCGCGCTGGCGCTGCCCTTTGGTCTCGACGGGCAACTCATCGCCGCCGTTGGGTTCTGCTCTGTCTTCGCCGGCGCGGCCAACACCCCGCTTGCATGCGCAATTATGGGCGCCGAACTCTTCGGCGGTGCTGCCTTCGTACCCATCGCGGTGGGGTGCGTCGTGGCGTATGTGTTCAGCGGACATCGCAGCATCTACATGAGCCAGCGGGTACATACGGCCAAATTGGGTGGCCGCACGGTGGGCACGCCACGGCTTGCCGACTTGCACACTCAACGCAAGACAGGTCGAGACCACGAGTCCGAGCAGGGATAGCGTGACGTTATGTTCAGCGTGATCGAAGGCCGCGTGCTCGGGTGCCTGATGGAGAAGGAACGCACCGTTCCAGATCAGTACCCGCTGACTATGAACGCCTTGGTGCTCGCATGCAATCAGTCATCGTCACGCGAGCCGATCATGACGCTCGACGAGCACGAGGTCGATGCGGCGATTACCTCCATCAAGCACGAAGGCTTTCTGCGTGTGGTACATCCGTTGCACGGCCGCAGTGTCATCCGCTATCGCCAAGTGCTCGATGAGAAGCTGGCCCTCGAAGCGCCTGACGCAGCAATCCTCGCCGTACTTTTTGTGCGCGGGCCGCAGACGGCTGCCGAACTCAGGTCACGCGCCGAACGGCTGCACAGTTTCGATTCCGTAGCCGCTGTCGACGTCGTACTCCACGATTTGTCGCAGCGTTCACTCGTTCGGCTCCTCCAGCACCAGCACGGACAAAAGGAACAACGCTGGCAGCAAATCCTCGCCGACGAAGCCGAGTCAACCGTGGCGGCGCGGTCTGGCTCTGGCACGACTCTCTCTGGCGCGTCTGTCTCGGGCAGCGTGGCCGACCGGGTTGCCCAACTCGAAGAACGTGTCGCCAGGCTCGAAGCAGCGCTCGCCGATCTGATGTAGGTCCGCAACGGTTCGTTGGCGCCGGATGTGCAGCGACCGACTCGCTCAACTAACCCAGCGCCTCGATCACGCGAGCCATCGTGGTCTCGGTTTGATCGGTGTGGGGGCGATGACCAAATACGGTCACCGAGGTCACGCCGAGTCGTTCGTTGAGTTCGTGCAACCGTTCGACGATTCCGGGCACTGATCCAACGAGCACGAACGGCGACGACCGCACGGCCTCAATCGGTAGCTCCATCCGGCTGGCTATCCGCTCGAGTGCGACCTCGGCGCTGTCGGTGACCACGACTATTTGCACCAGCACATCGATGGGAAGGGGCCAACGAGCGCCGGCCGCAGTGCGTGCCACGGTGATGCGCTCGGCCAGACCCACGTCGGTGAAGTGCGTGGTGTCGCCGTCGGCACCATCGAGCGATGGCGTGAACCCAGTGAAGCCGACGACGTCGGCGAGGCGTCCGGCGGTCTGGAGCACACGTGTGCCGTTGCCGCCGATGAGCAGGCGCACGGGAGCTGAATCTGCGCCGCGGATGCCGTGCGCGGCGATGGAGTAGTGCTCCCCCTCGTAAGTGAGCATCTCACCGGCCAACATCAGCTTCATCACTTCGGCTGCTTCGGTCATGCGCGCGACTCGCACACCAGGCGGATCGAACTGCAGACCGGTTTCGTCGTACTCGAACTTCATGTGTCCCGCACCCAGACCGAGCGTCGCCCGACCGCCGCTGAGGTCGGCCAGGGCGGCGAACTCGTGCGCCACGATGGCCGGGTGGCGAAGGTCGTTGTTGAGCACGTAGGTGCCGACTCGGAGGTGCGTTGTGACTGCTGCAGCCGCCGCCATTGCGGTGAACGGCGCGGCGCCGCCATGGGTGAGGTGATCGGCCATAAACAGGTGTTCATAGCCAATCGATTCGGCATCACGAGCCAGCTTCAGCCAACCGGCATCCTCGGTCTGGCTGACTCCCAAACCAGCGGACAGGTTCACGCGGATCGTCATAAACGCAAGCCTACGGTCACGCGCATGCTTGAATCTGTAGATATGAAGGCAGCGATTCTTGTTGAGAGCCTCAC
>JAYTWP010000458.1:0-3430 GCA_043743395.1 Actinomycetota bacterium
GCGATCATCGGGCGGCGATCTCGTCGTCGAGCATCGCAAACGGTCCGTTCGCTACTCGGGGTCGGCGACAGCCTTGACCTTCGTCGCGTTCTACGCCGACACGAAACACGAAGTGCTGCCGGTCGAGACCGGCCATCGGGTCGTGCTCACCTACAACCTGCTCCTGACCGGTGACATCTCCGGGACCAGAGCGGTTGCGACGCAGGCAGAGGAAGCGGCCGGGCTGTTGCACCGTCACTTCGCCCAGGTGCCTGCTCCTCGATGGCACAACGACCGCCAGTCCTTGGAACCGCCCGATCGGCTGGTGGTGCTGCTCGACCACCAGTACACAGAGCGGGGACTACGTTGGTCGCACCTCAAAGGCGACGACGCCACCCGCGTCGAGACGTTGCGAGCCGCAGCCCAACTCGCCGACTGCGAGGTCGCGCTCGCCCAGGCGGAGGTCCACGAGACCCGCGATTGCTACGACGACGCTCCGCCGCGCTGGCGACACCGAGGATGGTCTGACTGGGACGACGATCCCACCGACGCCTCGACCGACTTCGAAGTGGGCGACGTGCTCGACTCGGAGGTGACGATCACCCCCGCAGCCGGTGAGGCACAACGCTTCGAATCCAACGTCGATGCCGTCGAACTCGCCGAGGTGACCCCGACGGTCGAGTTGTCGCCCTACGACAGCGAGCACACCGGGTACATGGGCAACTGGGGCAACACGATGGACCGCTGGTACCGACGCGCCGCCGTCGTCATCTGGCCACGCTCACGAGCATTCGCGATCCGGGCGAAGGGTGACCCGTGCGGCGCACTCGACGACCTCCTGGCCGACTCGGGCACCGACGAGCCATCACGAGCCAGCCGCGCCCAACGAGTTGAGACGCTGCTGCGCTTCTGGCCCGATGTCGTCCGCACCGACACGGAGCATCGGCTCCACCCGAGGGGCCTGCGCCTCGCGTGGGAACTCGCCGACGAAGATCTCGCCACGCGGCTGCTCCAACCGTTCACTATCGAGGCGCTCACCCCCGATGATGCAACCGTGCTGGTCGCCCTCGTCGAACAACACGGCCCGGACTGGTATCACCTCCTGCTGTCGTCGTGGTTCACCCCGCCACGCACATGGACCCCGTCGCCAGCATTGACGCGCACCGCCTGGACGGCAACCCTGCCGGACCTGTGCACCGCGCTCCGCGACGATCCACACAGCCCTGCCGGACTCGGCACCGAGGTGGCACGAGCCCTCACGCAACGCTCCAGCGATTGGCTGCTCGACGCCGTCCAGCGGGCAGCCAGTATCGCCACACCATCGCGACGAGACGCCACCCTCGAGTCACTTGCCGTGCCGACCCTCGCCGTGCTGCGCGCCAGCGGCAGCATCGACGCCACAGCACTCCGCGACCAGATCGTCGATGCCGTATGCGACCCGACCTTACGGCTCGTCCAGATGCTCGTCGACGTCGTTCGCAATGCGATGACAATGCCGCCAGGCGATCGACAGCTGGCCAAGACCGACACCATCGCAGCGCACTGCCGAAACGCACTCGACGCGGAGCTCTCACGGCCACTGCGCGCCCCGGACGACTGGTCGATCACCGGATTCCAATCGGGAACCTGCTGTGCGGACTGCGCTGCGCTCGCAGCGTTGCTGGCCGACCCGGCCGCCAAACAGGCCACCTGGCCGTTGGCAAAGCCCCGCCGGCAACACCTCCACCAGCGCATCGACGAAACCGAACTGCCCGTCACCCACACCACGATCCGACAAGGCAGCCCACACAAGCTCGTACTCACCAAGACCGCCGAGGTCCACCTCCGGGACGCCCAACGCCGACGGTCAGCACTGCAGGCGCTCACCGTCGTGCAGAGGTATCTCGGCGACTCCACCTGAACCCGCCCTGTGAGTACTCATTGACGCGTGATCTTCGGGTTGGTCCCGAACGTGTCATCTGCCGATGACATCCGCATGGCTTACATCGTTACTCGCAACAGCCGTTTCTGCGTCGTCGCCTACGATGGCATCGACCCGCTCACCGGACGCGAACGGAGACGATGGCACCCCGCCGACACACACAACTACGCGCCACGACCGCACACCGTTACCAATGGATGATCAACAACTACATCAACCCGCGCGTCGGCAATATTCACCTGCGCGGCCTCGGCGTCGAACACGTCGATCGGCTCTGCCACGATCTCCTCACCACCGGCACCTCGCGAGCCACGCTGAACCGGCCGGTCTTTCGCATCAGGCCACGACCATCCCCATCGGCACGAACAAGACACGGCGTAAACGACATGTCAATGAGCCTGACCTGGCAACGCGAAACGGATGGGGATCACCCGCATATCGTGACCAGTCGACCCAGGTGAGCGTCTCCAACTCGACGTGCTCGGCGTGCCGCTACAGTCCCTACGAATCATCAACGCCACCACCAGAGAACTCGTCCGCCACCTCACCCTCGACACCACCAGCGATTACCAACCCACCAGCAAACCCCCAGGGCCAATCAAAAAACAAAACAGACCGAACCCCAATGAAGGTTCGATCTGTCTGGGATGTCTCGCGACATCACATTAGTGGCGGGGACAGGATTTGAACCAGTGACCTTCGGGTTATGAGCCGACATTCGAACGATTGCTGCGTACCTGTTAGCGGGCTTTTCACCTGCTCAGGACGCATTTCGCATTGACCCCTGTTCCCCTTTGGTTACCGCTGTTTACCGTTGTGTTGGTACATGGATGGTACATATTTCGGCGTCCGAGCGCGGTTGTCAGGCGCGGATCGAAGCGCTCTTCAACCGTTCCTCGGTGACCGGCCCGGGAAGTGGCCGGACATGCACGAGCCCGTCAACAGCCACGTCGACGACCTCAGCGATCGCGACAGCCGTGCCAGCCCCGACGACGATCAAACGACCGGGAACGATCACCGTCTGATCGGGCGCCTGATCCAGATATGTCCACGGGAGGCCAGTTTCGTCCTCAGTGTTCAAGTCAACAAACAAGTCGATTTTCATGCGTCCTCCTGTCGAAACGCGGGATTGCTCACGATGCGATGCGACACCGCCATCAAACGGGCAACACCACTGTCGGCACCATCGTAGAACGTGATCGTCACGTGCGGACTCCGGTATGTCGGTACAACCTCGAACCCGGCCGCAAGCACGTCGGCCAACCGGTACACGAACAACGTCGCGAAAGCGTCGAGACGGTCTTCTCCGAGGTCGAGCACCTCATCATCCGATCGGGCGAAGAACGCCGACAGCCCGTAGCGACCCCACCCCGCGAACCGTCTCCGGAACAGCTCAGCCTGACGTCGAGACGTGTCTGGTTCGATCGACGCGACCCCGCGCACGACCAACCACGCGTCATCCGGGATGGCGGCATGCCGAATCCTCGGATGCTCGATCGGAGGTTCAGCGGGCATGCTCGCACGCTATCG
>JAYTWP010000459.1:0-3310 GCA_043743395.1 Actinomycetota bacterium
CTCGACGGTGCCGCCGACCCAACAGCGGACTTTCTCACGAGCGGACTGCAGCAGAGCGCCGGTTTCGAGAACACCATCGCCGCGTTCCTGAAGAGCTGCAGCACGTCCAAGTCCTGCGACTTCTACAACGGCGGTAACGCAGAGAAGGCGTTCGACGCGCTGATGTTGGCGCTCGACGACAAGCCGGTCCCCAGTGAAGCCGGACGTCCAGACGTCACGCGAGCGATGGCACTCACGGCAGTTGCGGAGGCGATGTACAGCGACTCGTTGTGGCCCACCCTCGAAACAGCTCTCGCCGATGCCCAACGCGGCGATGGGTCAGGACTCTTGGGCTTGTACGACGAGTACTACCAGCGTCAGCGCGACGGCAGTTATGACAACTCGCTCGAGGCGTTCCAAACCATCACCTGCATGGACACGATTGAGCGGTCCACAATCGCCGAGGACGACGCGAGCGCAGCGAAGTTCATCGCGATCGCCCCACGGTTCGCACCGGGCACAACAGGTTCGTATTTCTGCACGTTCTACCCACCGACCCAGGACCCACGTATCGACATCACTGGCAAAGGGGCGGGGAAGGTACTTGTCGTTGGAACCACAGGAGATCCGGCAACACCGCTGTCGAGCACCGAGAACATGACAAAGGCCCTCGAGGGTGGCGTACTGCTCGTGGTCAAGGCCGACCAGCACACCGGGTATGGAGTAAATCAGTGCTCCCACGACACGGTCGACAACTACCTACTCACGCTTGAGGTACCTGCCGTCGGAACCCGTTGTTAGACGCTGAGCGCGCCATTTGACGAAAACCTGAACGGGCCGCCCCAGAGGGCGACCCGTCACGAATGGCGGAAGGGGTGGGATTTGAACCCACGGAGACGCAGAACGCCTCAACGGTTTTCGAGACCGGCCCATTCGTCCGCTCTGGCACCCTTCCGTCCGCAAGGATAGCGGTGAGAGGTTGCGCCGCCGCACCCATTTGCAAGGATCCGGAACCGACCGAAGTGTCGAGAATCTGTCAATTTTTGGTTCAAGATTGGTCTCCACGCTACCGATATCAACTCCGTGGCGGACCTCACTATTATCAACCCCAACCCGTTCGCTACTACGCCATCGCTCGCATCGTTGGTGCATGAGCGCCTCGATCCCCAGGCCATCTTGAATGCCATCGTGCGATCCGTCGCCGGCGTCATCGGAGCGGCATTGGCGAGCGCGGACGGACGCAGCGTTGCTCACTCTGATCACCTACTGCACGATCCGAGTCGTTCGGCGATGATCGCCGCGACGATGGGGCTGGCAGGACAATTGATCGGCGTTGTCGGGGGCCGTGAACTGGAAGAGGTAATTGTGCGTTCGGACATGGGCATTGTGATCGTGTATGCCGTCGGTCGTGAAGGTGTACTCACCGTTCTCGCCCGACCCAGCACCAACCTGCATCACATCAACACTGAGGTTCGATCGCGCGTCGAGATCCTGCGCACTGTCGTGCGGAACGGGCGCTGAGTCATGTCGAACATCGGCGACCACACATTCAAGATTCTCGTCACCGGCCCATTTGCGGCTGGCAAGACGTCATTGATCCAGTCGATCTCACAGAGCCCTGTAGTGACGACCGAAGTCGAGACAACGGGCGACGAAGCTGAAGTCAAAGCGCTCACGACCGTCGCGATGGACTTCGGCACCTTTGCACTTGATGGTCTCGAAGAGGGTGAGGAGACGATCAACCTCTTGATGTTCGGCACGCCCGGCCAGGACCGGTTCCGCTTCATGACCGAGATTCTGAAAGCCGACGTCGACGTCGTCACCTTCGTCATCAACGCCGAAGCGCCCGACAGCTTTGCCGAGGGGCGCGAAATGCTGGCGCTCGTGATGAATGGACTCGAGGCGCCGATCGTGATTGCTGTCAATCGTTGCGAAGACGTCGAACGCGCTCGTGGTGTTGCCGATGAACTTGGTGCGCACCCTTCGGTCCAGGTCATTCCCTGTCAGCTCGTCGATCCCGCTTCGGGCCGAGAGGTGATTGCCGAGGTCCTGCTGGCACTGCTCCAATCCACCGATCTTGAACTGACAAGCCATGGAGGCTTGCGATGAGCATGACGCGTTCGGATGAAACAGGCACCGTTGTGGACGGCGCGCACCATGCTGTGCCTTCGACACTGTTACCAAAGAAAGCGTGGGAAGTGATCGATGATGCTCGCCGCTCTCGAATCACCGGTGAACTCGCGCTCACGACGGCATCGCCTGCCAAGACCAAGGTGTACCTCGATTCCGGCAAGGTCTACTTTGCCGAGCGAGAGACGGACGAAAGCTTGGCGACTCGTCTGGTACTTGCGGGTGCCATCGACCCCGATCAACTGCACAAGGGATCGCTTCGCCTGAACGGTGTCGAGCATCTCGGCCGCCTGTTCGAGCGCGACGCCACAGTCGAGCGTGATGCGGTCGAACTGGCGCTCGAACTGATGACCGAGCAGACACTCACCGAGGTCGCCCAGCAGGAAGTGCTCTCGTCTCAGATCACGATGTACCGCCAGCATTCGTCGGGCGTCGGGCGCTGGTTCACCGTGCCCTCGTCCGGCCCCACGCCTGTCACAGGCGAGGTTGCGACTCTGCGGTCGAGTCCGTGGCAACCTCCGACAAGCCAGGCGGTCGAGGCTGTCCGGCAGACCAACCCTGGCAATGTGTTCGAGGTCGAGGAGTCCTACGAGCCGAAGACTCTGCCCACGCTGCCGGCGCCGTCAGCGATCACTGCGAGCAGGCAGATCCCACGGCCACCGGTGAATCGCCTCGAACAATCCGTGGTCGCGCCACTTTCACAAGTTCCCGAGAATATTGAGGTCGAAGCCCCCGCAGTGGCCGAGGTTTTGGTTGAGGTTGTCCAGGTTGAGGTTGCCGAGGTTGAGGTTGCCGAGGTTGAGGCGGTCGAGGTTGAGGTTGCCGAGGTTGAGGCGGTCGACTTGGTTGAGGCGCGTGAGTCAGTCGAGTCAGTCGAGCGGGCCGTCGAAACGATCGACCCAATCGTGGAGCCACTCGTTGAGTCTGCGATCGACCAGTTCGTCGACGAACCAGGCGACGCGCCAATCGACGTCGACATCACCGCCGAGATCGCCGTGCTCGACGATGTCACTCAGACCGAAGCGACGCCGGAGACAACCGCGAGGACAACCGCGGAGACAACCGCGAAGACAACTACGGTGACAACCGCGGAGACAACCGTGAAGACAACCGTGTCCGGTCTGCAATCCATGACGCCCTTGGTGAGCCTCAAGTCGTTCATGCCGATGACTTCGTCGGCTCATCCTGTTGCGCCGACGAC
>JAYTWP010000460.1:0-6202 GCA_043743395.1 Actinomycetota bacterium
ACCTTGCTACCGGCACCAGCCATTTCGAGCATCTCGTCGAAGTTGACATGCGCCAATTTGCGAGCCTGCGGCACAATACGCGGATCGGCGCTGAACACGCCTGTCACGTCGGTGTAGATCTCGCAGGCATCGGCATTGAGAGCTTGGGCGAGGGCTGAAGCAGTGAGGTCGCTCGCGCCGCGGCCGAGCGTGGTGATTTCTTTGTCGGTGCTCACACCTTGGAAGCCGGCAACGACACACACCTTGCCTTGCTTCAGCGCATCGCGGACACGATCGCCCTTGACCTCGAGAATCTTCGCCTTGCCATGCACCGTGTCGGTGATGATGCCAACTTGACTGCCCGTAAAACTGACGGCATCGATGCCGAGATCTGTGAGCGCCATACAGACCAACGCCGCCGACATGCGCTCGCCCGTGGTGAGCAGCATGTCCATCTCGCGACCAGAGCGGGTGTTCGATACCTGCATCGCAAGCGAAATCAGGTTGTCGGTGGTCTTTCCCATGGCACTGACCACGACGACGACATCGTTGCCATGACGCTTGGTGAACGCGACGTGTTCGGCCACGGCGCGCATGCGCTCGGGGTCGGCCACCGAGGTGCCGCCAAACTTCTGAACAATCAGGGCCACGGGTCGGAAAGGTTATCGCTCAAGAGCGCTAACCCTGCGGTGCAAAGCCGCGCACAAACCCTCACCTGCGGCTGCTGACCCGATCGCAGGTCAGGTTCGCTACCGTGACGCCTTGTGCTCTCCGCCCGCCTCGATCGCTCATACGCACCCGAGGTGCGCCGCGCGATCACACCACTCACGATGGCCAAGATCGGGGCGAACAGCGCGTTTCGATTTGCGCCACCGTTTCTGGCAACGATGGCTGCGGACCTGCATGTATCGCTCCCCACCATCGGCGCGGCAATTGCCGTCGGCGAGCTCGGTGGTTTGACAGCACCAATCCTCGGTCGCCTCGCCGCACATCTGACCCGCCGCCGGGCGATCTGCCTCGGTCTGCTCGGCATCGGCATCACCACTGGTGGATGCGCACTCAGCCAGAACGTCGTGGAACTTGCGATCTTCCTTGCCCTGCTCACGATGACCAAAGTCGTCTTCGACGTCGGTGTTATGTCGTGGCTGTCCGATCGCGTGCCGTACGAGCAGCGCGGGCGGGTGATCGGACTCACCGAAACAGCATGGGCCGGCGGTCTCTTCATCGGCGTCGTCATCATGGGTCTCGTCACGGGCATCTCATCATGGCGATGGGGATACGCCGTTGCAGTCGTGGCGGTGATCGCGTTCTCGGCCCTGTTGCGATACCGCCTCCCCGACGAGGCGCCTCCACAACGTGTGTCACGCGAGCCCCACCACGTACGACCGCGACTCGGCAAGGGCTGGTGGGTCATCCTCGCAACGGCGACGCTCACCGCGTCTGCACAGAGCATCTTCGTCACGTTCGGTACATGGTTGAAGCATGACTTCGGGTTCAGCGATACCGATCTCGCCATCGTGATCTTCGGTTTCGGTGCCGTTGAGCTGATTGCCACTGCATCGATGATCCGCTTTTCGGATCGGTGGGGCAAACAGCGATCGGCGATGGTGGGTGCTGCGCTGATCGTGCCGTGTGCGGTTGGCCTTGCGGCCACGAGCAACCACGTGATGATCGCCCTGCCTCTGTTGGCGATGTACATCGGCGCATTCGAGTTCGCGATCGTGTCGGCACTGCCACTCGCGAGCAACCTGGTCCCGGAACACCCAACGCGCGGTCTGGGCCTGATGATGGGCGGCGGAACACTTGGGCGGGCACTTATTGCCGCACCTGCCACGGCCGCGTTCGCGAGTCACGGCATGTGGTTACCGGCCACGATTGGGGCAACATGCGCCACCGCAACCGTGGCGAGTCACTGGCGCTATCGGGTCAGCCTCGGTAGCCCGTCGTGATCGGCAGGCGGCGATCCTTGCCGAACGCCTTGATGCTCACTCGCACTCCGGGAGGACACTGCCGCCGCTTGTATTCGTTGACGTCGACCAGACGAGTGATGCGCCGCACGAGCGCTTCGTCGTGACCCGCGGCGATGATCTCGGTCGCGGTGCGATCGTCCTCGACGTACATCTCGAGAATGGGATCGAGCAGCTCATACGGAGGTAGCGACTGATCGTCGCGTTGATCGGGACGAAGTTCGGCCGACGGTGGCTTGGTGATCACGGCCTCAGGAATGAGCTCGAGACCAGCGCGCTGATTGACGTATCGGCACAGGTCGTACACGCTCGTCTTGAGGACGTCTTTGATGACGGCATAGCCGCCCACGCTGTCGCCATAAAGGGTGAAGTACCCAACGGCCATCTCGCTCTTGTTGCCCGTAGTGAGCACCATCCATCCGAACTTGTTGGAGAGGGCCATCAGCGTCATGCCCCGGATACGGCTTTGGAGATTCTCCTCGGTGAGATCTGCGGGCTTGTCGACGAACGACGGAGCAAGCATGTCGAGGTAGGCAACGAATGCTGGCTCGATCGCAGCGGTGCGATAGTCGATCCCAAGATTGACGGCCAACGCCTGCGCGTCGGTCTTGGAGCCATCGCTGCTGTAACGCGATGGCATCGACACACCATGCACGTGTTCGGCCCCCAACGCATCGACGGCGACACACGTAACGATCGACGAATCGATGCCGCCCGATAGCCCAATGACAACGTCGGTGAACTTGTTCTTGACGACGTAATCGCGTGTACCGGTCACGAGTGCCGCGTACATCTCGGCGACAGGATCAAGCAGTGGCGCCAGACGTACTGGTGTGGTATCGGCATGTGCGCTGGACTCGTCGCTGATGAACACTGTGGGCAACAACGTCTCGGTGACGCGGCCGCGGGGATCGAGCAGGCGCTTGCGGTAAACCGGTTCGATATCGACATCGACCACAAGGAGTTCTTCCGCGAACTGACACGCACGGGCCAACAGGTTGCCGTCGGCGTCGAAGGCCATCGATGCTCCATCGAACACCAACTCGTCTTGACCGCCGGTCTGATTCACGTACACCAGCGCACAGCTGGCATCGGCAGCACGCGTGGCAAGCATCCGCTCGCGGCTGGCGACCTTGCCGCGGTGATACGGCGAGCCATTGATGTTGATGTTCAGTTCTGCGCCGCCAGCGGCCTGCGTGGCCAACGGCCCGGTGGGGCTCCAGATGTCTTCACAGATGCTGATACCCACCTTCGTACCGCGAATTACGTACAACTCGAGCGCGTCACTTTCTGTGCCCGGCGTGAAGTACCGCGCTTCGTCGAACACGCCGTAGTTCGGCAGAAGGCGCTTGCGATACGTGCCCTTGATCTCACCATCGGCACAGACCGCCGCCGCGTTGTAGAGATCGCGATCACTGTCGACGAAACCAACGACGGCAACACACCGACGCGTACGCGCTGCGATCGCCGCCAGCATCTCTTTGTTGTCGCTGACGAAGCCGGGCTTGAGGACGAGATCCTCGGGTGGATAGCCGGTGATGCACAGCTCAGGGAACGCGACGATGTCACACCCGGCAGCCTCAGCCTGAACGTAATAGTCCATGATCTTGGCGAGGTTTCCCTGAAGATCGCCGACCGTGGGATTGATCTGTGCGAGCGCGATGCGAAGCCGTGTCACATCGGCAGGCTACCGAAGTACACGACCTGCACGCGCTAGTCGAAATAGCCGGTGATATCGACGACGAGGTCGGTACCGCTCGACGTGTAATACGAGATGGAACCGTGGCCCGCCCCGCCGACCTTCGTCAGCGAGAACGCGGCGCGGTCCTGATCTGCCGCTGTGCTGTTGCCATTGCTCGCGAGAGGACGCGTTTCGTCGCTGGGGTACGCAGTCACGAAGCCGGCCGTCTTCGGCTGGGTGATGGTGACGTTCTGCGAAACAGCCGCAGCACCGTCGGGCACAGTTCCGCCTGGGTTGAGCGCGCCGGTGCCGTTCACTGGCAACGACGAGAACCCAAGACCGAGGCGCGTGTCAACCTGCCGGCTCGGCGCGATCACGTGATACAGACCCACAGCAGTCGTCGAGTTCGCGAAGTAACCAGCGACATCGACGATCACGTTGGCCGTGGCGAACAGGCGGAGATCGATCGAGCCGTCCGCCCCGAGTGGCACCACGACAAGATTGGCCCGAATGTCACTGAACCCGTTCACGTTGAGGCTCGACGACGGCGGAATCGCACCGCGCCCCGGATACACCGAGACGTAGCCTCCGTTGGGTTGGGCGCTGGAAAGCCCAGTGACGATGAGAGCAACGCCGGTCACTCCGACGGGAATGCCGAGGCGGTTTGCCAACGGTGCATTCACAGTGACCACACCGCCAGCTGAGGTCTGACTGAAATTGTTCGTCGCGAGGTCGACAGGCTCACGTGTGTCGATCAGCCGCTGCGGGGAAACCGGCGTGTATCGGCCCCCTAAGGCGGCGGGCAGCACTTGGCGGAACGTGCCCATGAGATCGACAACGACATCGGTGGTGACAAACGTGTACAGCAGCAACCGGCCGCTGCTGTCGACTGGGACAATAGATGCGTTTGCAACTACCTCGCCTGGAATCGCGTTGACATTGGAGGTTGCAGGATGTTCGGTTCGTGGTTGTGACGCCGTGACATACCCGCCACCGAGCGGTGCGACCATCGTGATGTTCACGAGGGCAGCCTTCACTGTGGGGTCCGCGATGCCGAGATTCACGAGGCGCGTGGTGCCGCCACGCATCATTCCGACACCCACACCAATGTTGGACCGAGTGTCGTAGGCGCGCGCCGGGGAAGGGAGCGGCGTGAACGCGAGCGTGGATGAGTTGGGAGCAACCGGCGCGTCGTAGGTGATCTTGCGCAGTTGACTGCTGCCGTTGGTCACGTAGTACAGCGCCGGATCGGGGCCTTGCGTCACGAAGGCCATGTCGACGATTCCGCCCACGGTGGTGGCGAATGGCGACGCATAATTGACCGGCGCGGAGCCATTGCGCTGCCAGATCTTGCCGCAGCCACCGTCGGCGAACAGGTACGTATTGTCGTACTCGGCCGGCCAGACACCGTTCGGCACGAACGCCCCCGCAGTGATGTACGCACACGACCCATCGTGCTGATATGTGGTGAGTGGATCGGTCACACCCGCCGGCGGTGCCGGACAGTTGGTGATCGAACCGGTGAGGCAGCTGCCCTCGCGCGTGTTCCAGCCGTAGTCGCGACCGATACCACCGTCATCGACTTCCTCAGTGACGTCCTGGCCGACGTCGTTGATGAAGAACCGCGTGCTGCCTGCGTTCGGATCGAACGCGAAGCGATACGGGTTACGCAACCCGTATGCGTAGATCTCCGTGCACACTCGGTTCGTTGGCGTGGTGAGACCTCCGAAAGCACACGAGATCGCCGATGGATTGCTGACGAACGGATTGTCAGCGGGCACGCCACCCGCGGTAGTGATGCGCACGATCTTTCCGTTGAGCAACGAGAGATCCCTCGCTGCAGTGTTGTCTCCCGCACCGCCGTGAGGTGCGCGCGGGTTGGTCCCCGAATCGCCGATGGAAACATAGAGGTAACCGTCCGCACCGACCTCGAGATCACCGCCATCGTGGTTGCCGCCGTATGCGGCGATGTTGTCGAGCAAGATGTCCTCGCTTGCCGAGTCGATGACCTCGCCGCTCATCGTGAACCGGCTCACTCTGTTGGCGCGCCCTGTGGCGCCCTGACAATTACCCGTGCTGTGGGTGTAATACAGGTAGACGTACCCGTTGATCCCGAAGGCTGGATCGAGTGCCGCCCCGAGCAAGCCCATCTCCGAGTCGGTGCAGACGCCAAGCGACAAAACATCGGCCGGTGAAATCGTCCCGTCCGAACGCATCAGCCTGACCTTGCCGCCCTTTTCGAGGATCATCGCCCGGCCCGCGTTCATCGAGATGATCGTGGTGGGCTGACTGAGCGGATTCCCTGCGGGGCTGAGAACCTCGGCATCAGTAAACCCGGCGGGCGTTGTTGCGGCGGCAGTCAGCGGATTCAAGCCGACGCCGACCACCAGCGACGACAACCCCAACGTGACGACAGCAACCAATCGACGCATGTTGAACTCTCCTGTTTCGGGCCCGTGAGCGCCAAGGCTAAGTCACAACTGCAGCGCTGTCGCCGCAGGCATCACTTTGCGCACTCGTCGCCAGGCAGCGTGGCGATTGCGGCGACCTGATACGTGGTCCCGTTCTCCGTGAA
>JAYTWP010000461.1:0-3006 GCA_043743395.1 Actinomycetota bacterium
CGTCGTGCATGCCGAACAGCTATGTGGCGAGAGTTCCTCTCGGGCACTTCGATTCGCCACCGCAGTACTGGAATGGCAGCGGATGGTCATCGAACGCGGCCAGCGCGGTACCGGTCATGACTCGTGGTGCCGCAAATCCAATGAGCGTGCAGTGGTTCGGCAACGTGTTCGTTTCCGTCACCAAGATCGACGACTGGTGGGGTTCGTTCATCTATATCGACAAAGCGCCCGCAGCCCAAGGCCCATGGCAAACGGCGCAGACGATCAATGTCGTGGCCGATCGCAGATGCGGCAACTGTGGAAACTACGGCGCGTTCCTCATGCCGTGGCTCGACGGTGTGGGCAAGATGACGATCGCCTTGTCCAATGGTGGCGACTTCGCCACCTGGTTGGCCAATGCAGCCCTGTACCGGCCGTCGTTCTATTCCGTATCGGTGCCTTCTCTGACACCACCTGCCACGGCGGCGAGTCCGGCAGCCTTCCCCGCCGTGGCGGGCACTGCGGGCTTTCTGGCAGTTGACCCGGTGAGGCTGGTGGATACGCGAGAAGCGGGTCAGGCCTTCGCGCGATTGTCGGCAGGTTCGCAGGCAGTGCTCGACCTCAACACGATCGGCGTACCGCCGGGAGCGACGGCGGTGGCCCTCAATCTCACGGCTACCAATCCGTCTCAGAACGGTTGGGTGCGCGCGTATCCCTGCATCGCCCCGGAACCTGCGACCTCGAACGTCAACCAGATCGTCGGGCAGGCTCAAACAAATGCAGTGGTCGTATCGGTCGGCGATGGTCGCATTTGTTTGCGGACGCTCTCCGATGTCGACCTCGTGATCGACCTCAACGGCTGGCTTACGATTTCGTCATCGGTTGGCCTACAACCGGTGGCATCGCAACGGTTGGTCGACACGCGCCTTGGCCTTGGGGGTTCACTGCGGATGCAGCCTGGCCAAGTGATCGAGGTGCAGGCGGTGCCGGCGGCTTCGGCGACCACCGCTGTTGCCCTCAACGTGACGGCAGTCGATCCGCTTGGTGCCGGCTTCGTTACCGCGTGGCCGTGCGGAATCCAGCGTCCCGTGGTTTCGAATCTCAACCCGCAACCGCACGTCACGCAGCCCAACTTCGTGAACGTACGCGTGGGTTCGTTGGGCAAGGTGTGTTTGTTCACCACCGTCGAAACGGACCTCATCGTCGATCTCTTTGCCGAATATCGACCGGGCGCCAAGGCCCGGTATGCATCGCTTGCACCCCAGCGCCTCCTCGACACTCGACTGCAGTCGCCGCCGTGGCATCAATCGAACTTGTCGTACGTGGTGGCGATGGGCTCGGTCGTTGCCGCTCAAGTGAATCTCACCGCCACAGACTCGGCCGAGGCAGGCTTTCTCACTGGCTATCCGTGCCTCACCGACCAATGGCCGGGGACCTCAAACGTGAACCATGCGGCGGGCCTGGCGAGTGCGAACTCGGCGTTACTCACGAACTCGCGTGGGTATGCATGCGTGTTCCCGTCGAGAACAACGCAACTCGTCGTAGACATCTTCGGCGTGTGGACGAACTAACTTCTGTCCCGCCGTCCGGCTGTCCCGTCCGGCTTTTGCGTGAGCGAACAGGCGAGACGTCGACCAAATCGCTCACGCAGAGTCGGGACGAACTGATTCAACCGGTGTCCGGTCTGCGGCTGTCCGGCCGTCCGGCTGTCCCGTCCGGCTTTTGCGTGAGCGAACAGGCGAGACGTCGACCAAATCGCTCACGCAGAAGCCGGGAGCCAGTGGAGCCAGTGGAGCCAGTGGAGCCGGGAGCCAATGGGTTGAGGCGGATTGCGGGGATCACGAGAGTGCGCAAAGAGTTTCTGTGCGCGCAAGGAACGGCGCGGGGCGATTGGTCAGCTGAGGGCGGCGATTGCGGAGTCGTAGTCCGGCTCTTGTGCGATTTCTGGAACAAGCTGCGAGTGCACCACATTGCCGCTTTCGTCGAGCACGACAACGGCGCGTGCCAACAGGCCGCTGAGCTTGCCATCGGCCATGGTGACACCGTACGACGTTCCGAAGTCGGCGCGGAACGTGGATGCAGTCTTCACGTTGGAGATGCCTTCGGCGCCGCAGAAGCGCGAGAGTGCGAACGGTAGATCTGCGCTGACACACAACACGACAGTGTTGTCGAGTGCGGCGGCAGCCTCGTTGAACTTGCGCACGCTGGTGGCGCACACCGCGGTGTCGATGGATGGGAAGATGTTCAGCACCACCCGCTGGCCGGCGAGGTCGGCCTTGGAGATCTCGCTGAGATTTGCTGCCGTGACCGAGAAGTCTGGAGCGGACGAGCCGATTGTCGGGAGATCGCCAACGGTATGAATGGGGTTTCCCCCGAGTGTGATTTGAGCCATGGGAGATTCCTATCAGCGGTTCAGGATTCAGGCATAGGCGGGGGCGGTGGCGCCGACGCTCGACGTGCGGATTGCACGATGGAGACGATGAAGAACGCCGCAACCAGCCACCACTGGTATTTCTCGATCCAGTTGAGGGCGCGCTTGAGCTGTGAATCGAAGGTGCGGGCAGCTATCCAGACCCAGGCGAGCCGGAAGGCGATACCCAGCGACAGCCAGCACCCGAAGAGTTTCGCCGACATTCGTCGTTGGCCGACCAGTGCACACACGATGTTGCTGCCGGGCATGAAGACTACGAGCGGGCCGCCTGCACGCAGGGCTGCGCGCTGCAACCACCGCAACGTGGCCGGAGGCTCGCCGCCTGCTTGCCGTTCGAGCCAGCGAAATCCGCGGTCGCCGTACCAATAGCCGATCGCGTAACACAGCCAACCCGCAACGGAGATCCGGAGGAAGCCGATCACTGCGTACGCGACCGGGTTGACGTTTGCGGGGACAGCGAAAAGCAGGTGGCGAATGCGCGACGAGAGGGCCAGCACCAGCGCGGGCTCGTGCTTGACGAGTGACGGAGCGATGATGCTGCCGACCTGCGTGCATGCGACGAGCACAGCGAAGGCAGAGACGAGCAACATCAGCCG
>JAYTWP010000462.1:0-4005 GCA_043743395.1 Actinomycetota bacterium
ATCCCCGATGCCACGTATTCATGCTCGACATAACTGGTGCCCTCTAGTGCTGCCCCGACAGCCGCGCCCATGAACGGCCCATTCCCGCCTGTGATCTCCACGGACATATCTGCTGCAGGACCCACAGGCCGAGCAGGCACGGCGGTTGTTGTGGAGGCCGGTGTTGGCTCGGTTGGCGTCGGCTCGATTGGCGTTGTAGAGGCGGCCCCAGGGTTCACCGTTGACGGATTACTTGTTGTGTGGTCGCTACTCGAACACGAGGCGGTAACGACGACGAGCACGCAACTCACCACCAACCCTGCGTGGCGCGTCAACGTACGCCGTTGGTGAATGTCGCTTGAGGTCAGAGTGAGTGCGCCCGCGCGATCCATTGTCACGACCGTACGTCGCGAGTCGCTGCAACCGCAACCGGGCCGTGCTGTGCCCAGAGGAGCCGAATCGGTGCCGAGCGAGGGGACGGTCAGAAGGACGTGACGCAGTACTGATCGCCGAGCGGTATCGAGGTTTCGATCGCTGGGTCGGTGTCGCCGTAGATCGCCTTCAACATGCCTTTGACCATGCCGCGATCGACAGCGCAGATGACCGGGTTTTCGATGGCAACATCGCCGAAGGGGCAATGGTTGTTGATGATGCGAAGTTGGTTGTTGCGCTGATCCGCGTGTGCCGCAAAGCCGTGCGCGGTGAGTGCGTCAGCAACGGTGTGCAAGGCAGAACGAAAACTGCGCTGTACGACCTCGCCGCTCGCCGAAGCGCCCTGCAATGCGAGCGCCATGGTGCGGCCGTATTCGATGCCCACTTCTTCGGCCATCGCCTCGGCCTGCTCGCGAGGCAGCATCGCCAAGGAACGGCCGAGCAGGGTGAGCACGAGGTCGTCGCTACGAACCGGAAACTCGAGCGGCTCGGCATCGGCTGCTGCCCGGTAGTGCTTCGAGGGCCGCCCCGCGCCGCCACCTTCGGTGCGCTCGACTGCAACCTCGACATAGCCGCCGGCGGCGAGTTTGTCGAGGTGATGGCGGGCGACGTTGGGGTGGAGGCCGAAGTGTTCGGCAACGTGCGCTGCGGTCACGCCGTTGGCTGACTCGCGGGTAAACAGATAGATTCCTCGCCGCGTCGGGTCGCCGAACGCGGACGTGATTGCGGTGACTTGCGCGCTGAAAGCCCCAGGTGTCATGCCGGAGGTGGCTGCACTCGAAGTCATGGCGGTATTCTACCTATCTACGTAGTGTTAATTGCCGCACCGAACCCCAAGCCTGGAGCGCACATGCCCACCCCCGATCAGATCATCGAAGCGCTCCGTCCTGTTGAAGACCCAGAACTGCACCGATCGATCGTCGATCTCGGCATGGTCCGCAACGTCGAGGTACGCGCCGATGGTTCCGTGGCGGTGTTGATCGCGCTCACCATCGCCGGTTGTCCGCTGCGAAATGAGATTCAGAATCGGGTCACCGGTGCGCTCACTCCGCTCGGTGTGACCAGTGTTGCGCTCGATTTCACCGTGATGACCGACCAAGAGCGCGAAGACCTGCGCATCAAATTGCACGGGAGTCCGGCTGCCAGTGCAGGCCAAGGTCAGGCACACGGCCATGCCGAGGGTCGCAAGGTGCCGTTCTCTGAAACGGGGTCCAAAACGCGGCCATTGCTCATTGCCTCGGGCAAGGGCGGTGTTGGCAAGAGCACCGTCACCACCAACCTCGCGGTCGCACTTGCCGCGCAGGGCTACAGCGTCGGCGTGGTCGACGCCGATATCTACGGCTACAGCATCCCGCGCATGCTCGGCACCGACCGCGACCCCGTCGCGATCGACCAGATGCTCATCCCACCAGAAGCCTGGGGTGTGCGCTGTATCTCGATCGGCTACTTCGTGCCGGAAGGGCAAGCAGTCATCTGGCGCGGTCCCATGTTGCACAAGGCGCTCGAGCAGTTCCTCACCGACGTGTTCTGGGACAACCCCGACTTTCTGCTCATCGACATGCCGCCAGGTACCGGCGACATTGCGCTGTCGTTGAGCCAGTACCTACCGCGTGGCGAGGTCTTTGTGGTGACGACGCCTCAGCCTGCAGCGCAGAAAGTCGCGCGCCTGTCTGCCGCTATGGCCGCGAAGGTCAACCTGCCGGTGCGCGGCATCATCGAGAACATGAGCTGGTTCACTGGCGACGACGGCAAGCAGTACGAGATCTTCGGAAGTGGTGGCGGCCAGGAACTCGCTGACGAGCTCGGCGTACCGTTGCTGGGCAAACTGCCGTTGGTGCCTGCGGTTCGTGAAGGAGGCGACGATGGTCGTCCCGTCGCAGCCGTCGATCCGGGCAGCGAGGCCGGACAGGTGTTCCACGCAATGGCGCGTCGCATTGCCACCGAGCTCAAGCCGAAGAAGGTCTTCAGCGCGAGCCTCAAGATCAACGGTTGAGCTATTGACGTAGCTGTGCGTATTCGATGACGCGCTCCACGACCTCCGTCTCCGCTTTCTGCACAGAACCGGAATCAAAAGGGGGCTGTGGGTCGTACTCGATCATCAATTGACACGCCTTGGCAGCGGTGGTGTCGACGAGGATTTCGACCAGGCGCAGCGCCATGTCGATGCCACTCGAGACGCCCGCCGCGGTGATGATGCGCTCGTCGAGGTGTTCGATCACGCGGTCATGTGTTGGAATCGCGCCGAGTTCGGTGAGCGTGTCCATCGTCGACCAATGCGTCGTTGCTGTCAGTCCGGTGAGCAGCCCGGCGGCCCCGAGCACGAGCGAACCCGTGCACACGCTCGTGGTGTACAGCGCCGTCTCGTGCGCACTGCGCACCCACTGCAACACACGCTCGTCGGTCATGAGTGGGCGGGTGCCGACACCGCCGGGAAACACGATGATGTCGGGGCGGGGAACATCTTCGAACTCCGCATCCGCAGTGATGCCGAGGAATCCGTTCTCGCTGCGAACTTCGCCAACGGCGTGACCGATGAAGGTGATGTCGAACCCTGGAATGCGTTGCAGCACTTCATAGGGCCCGATGCCATCGAGTGCGGTGAAGCGTGGGAAAAGGGGTATGGCGATGTGCATGGCGTGCGCTTTCATTGTTGTGCGTGTTGATGAGGGATTGATCGGTAATGAGATGTCGACGCGGTGCGCCTGAATCGGCGGCGGTAGTCATCGGGTGCGACGCCCACGCGCCGCAAGAACGAGCGCCGCATGGTTTCTGCTGTGCCGAAACCGCACTGGAGCGCGACGGCAGCCACGGTTGTGCCGTCCTGTTCTAGGCAACGCCGGGCTGCCTCCACGCGGATGCGCTCCACGAATTTGGCCGGCGGTTCGCCGACCTCAGCCGCGAACACACGGGTGAAGTGGCGCTCGCTCATGTTGATCGCGGCCGCAAGCGAGCCGACTCGCAGGTCGGCGGCAGGGTTTGAGATGACGAGATCTTGTGCCGCACGAACGGCGTGCATCTCGGCGGGCTTGCTCCACACAGGGGCGGCAAATTGCGATTGTCCGCCTGGGCGGCGCAGGAACATCACGAGATGGCGTGCAACCGTTTGGGCGACGTCCACGCCGTGATCGTCCTCGACGAGCGCCAACGCCAAATCGATACCTGCCGTCACCCCGGCCGACGTCCACACGTTGCCGTCATTGATGTAGATCGGGTCGGCATCAACGTTCAGTCGCGGGTAGAGCTCGGTGAGTTGCGCGGCGCGCGCCCAGTGCGTGGTGACACGTTTGCCATCGAGCAGACCCGTCGCCGCTCCGAGGAACGTGCCACTGCAGACCGTGGTGAACCGGCGCGCACGTTTCCCGATATCGCGCAGCACCTTGACCAACGCAGTGTCGGTACACGCTTCATAGACGCCGTAGCCGCCCGGGATGAGGACCGTGTCCACCTCGCGCATCTCTCTGTGAGTCGGAAATGCTGTCGGGGCAAGCAACGACAGACCGCTCTCACTCGTGATGTGCCCCGGTGTGAAGGCGCACATCAGAAGCTGATAGCGAGGCGCGTTGCTGGCGGTCTGGTCGAGAACTTGATTGGCGG
>JAYTWP010000463.1:0-2466 GCA_043743395.1 Actinomycetota bacterium
CATCGCCTCGATGATCGGGTCGCTGTCCCAATCGTCCTCGTCCACCCCGGGCAGCACCTGTTCCATCTCGAAGCTCGGCCGCACCCCGGCGTCGATCACGTCGACGAGCAGCGCTGGCAGCGGTTCATCGGGCTCACCCCAGTACTCGTCGCGCGGGTCCCAGTCGCCGCGAGGGAACAGACCGAGCCGAGCTGCCGGGATGTCGATGCGGGTGCCAGCGAAGCCCGGGTACTGCCACAACGGGACCGACACCAACTGGAGCGGCGAGAGCGGATCGACACCGGACCAACGCCGGTAGGCGTCGAGCAGACGACGTGTCTGGTGGTGCACCGGTGGGCTCGGTGTGACATCGAGGAGCGAGACCTTGTGGAGTTGTCGGTCGCGACGGCAGTGGGCGACCAGGCCTCGACGTTCTTCGCCCGCATAGTCGATCGATTCGACCTGAACATCTGCGTCGACCACCCGACCGGCGAACGGAAAGCGGCCCTCCTCCTCGAACGCCTGACGGAACGCCCAGAGTTGCTCGTCCTCCCCGTAGGCATCGACGGTCACCTCGTCGATCAGCTCATCGATCTCGTCACCCATCACATCGGATATTACGGGCCGCACTGCGGCGCGTGGCGATGGTCGGATCGTGATCAGTCGGATTGGGGCGCGTAGCTGGATGCAAGCCAGAAGTTCTGGTGGATGGACTGGAACCGCACGTCCCGCGACACGATCACGGCGATGCGGACGAACCGGTCCGCCATGACGACGAGTGATCGCCGCCATTACGGCAGAGCGAGCAGACTGAAAGTTCTCGGAGAGGAACCTTCCGACCACAAGGACCGAGTCGACGCGTAATCCGACGGCGACGCGGCCACGTCGAGTGTCGCCAACGTCAGGTCGCGGCGTCAACCGCCACAGTCCTGCGTTGTCGGCGTATCTGTGCGATCAGCAGAACGACAGCAGCGACCAGCAGCACGACGGCGATTGCCCAGGCCGCGCCGAGAGCACGTTGCCATCGACCTCGGTGAGTCGGCCATTGACGGCTCGCGTGATGGGACTGGAGATCCCACCTGAGCCTTCTACGTCGCGGTAGCTGTTCACGTTGGCTTCGTCCGAGAGCAACCCATCTCGAACTCCCCATACACCGAGTGGAGCGAGCGCGCAGGTCGACGTGGCGACCCAGGCGAGGCGTGGTCTGCGCCGCATCATCACGACTGTCATGAGTGCTACGACCACGAGCCCGTAGAGGACGAGCGACTGTCCGGCGCCAATGATCATCACAACAGGCAACGGGCCCCCACCGTCGTCGTTCCAGACAAACAGCCACCCGCAGATCACCAGTAGGAGCAGCGCAGCTGTCAGCAGGGCGACGGTTGGCGCACGCAACGCTCTCATCAGTGACCTCCCTGGGCTCTCATCAGATGCTGTTCCGTAGGGGTCGTCCCGCGGCTGAGTGACAAGTTCGTCCATAGTCTCGCTTGCCCGAAACTGACTGTCGCCGCCGATTGCTCAAAGGCCGCCGACCGTTCAGTTGTACACAATGATAGTGTTGTGGTGTTCTTTTTGCGTTTCACTCAGACAGCGGCCGGCTGCCACCGGGTGAGCACGTCGCGTCGTGGGACGAGGTGGTCGAACGGTTCGGGTGGACGGAACGACGACGCCGACTCCTCGACGGTCTCGCGGAAGCGATCGAACTGCTCGCCGAAGCCGGGTGCCGTCAGATCTGGTTGAACGGCAGCTTCGTCACCTCCAAGGACGAACCCGGCGACTTTGACGCCTGCTGGGACACCGACGAGGTCGATCTCGACGCACTCGACCCAGTGCTGCTGGACCTTTCCAACACCGAGCAGCGCAGAAGGCACGCTTCGGCGGCGAGTTGTTCCCGAACGTCATCGAATCCCAATCAGGCCTGTCGTTCGCCGAGTTCTTCCAGAACGAACGCGACGCCAGCCGCAAAGGCATCGTCGTCATTCACCTCTCGAAAGGAGACACATCGTGATCACCAACGAAGTGCAATATCGAGCCACCAAGGCACACCTCGAACGCTTCGAGCAAGCAGCCGCCAACATCGAGGCCCGCCCCGGCAAGCGAACCAAACTGGAACGGCTCGAGCTCGACGCCGTACGCGCCCAGGCCGACGACCTACGCGCCGAACTGGCCGACTTCGATCTCCTGCGGGGCGGTGCGCTGTCGACGTTCGAGGCAGCCACGTTGGAGGAGCTCTCGACGGTGCTCGTCAAGGCACGCATCGCCCGTGGCTGGACCCAACGTCAGCTGGCCGAAGCGCTCGGTATGGCCGAACAGCAGATCCAACGCTACGAAGCGAACGACTACCGCTCGACGAGCCTCGCCGGCCTGTGCGACATCGCTAATGCTCTCGGCGTCACGGTCGCCCAGCACGCAGAGTTGAAGCCGTCTGCCGCCTGACTGTCGGGCCAGAAATATGTACCATCCATGGACCAACGCAGCGGTAAACAG
>JAYTWP010000464.1:0-11537 GCA_043743395.1 Actinomycetota bacterium
GCCCGCTCGGCACTCGCTCGGTCTGGCCATGCCACGCCCGCATCCATCTGGTTCAGCACAGTTGCGATCCCGTATCTCGACAAGACGAACGCGACGACGATTCACGCTGCACTCCGACTCGGCATCGGCGTCGCGGCATACGACGCGAATGGCTCCGTACGCTCGGCTGTTGGAGCTCTCCACGCAGGACTGTCCAGCGATGGCCCCGCACTTGTCGTGTCCAGCGATCTCCGGTCTGGATTGCCAGGCTCCACCGACGAGTCCGGCGGCGGTGACGGCGCCACTGCGTTGTTGGTGGGCAGTTCGACCGACGGCGTACTCCTCGCCGAGTTCATCGGCCGGGGCGTAGCATCCGAAGAGTTCCTCGATCGATGGCGCGTTCCGGGTGACAGTCGCTCGAAGCTGTGGGAAGAGCGCTTTGGCGAAACGCGCTACGCGGCGCTGGCACCCAGCGCGTGGGCGGCAGCATTGTCAGATGCCGGACTCGCGGTTGGCGATATCGACCATCTCATCGTGACCGGCACGCACGACCGAGCCAACAACAGCGTCGCCCGCTCTCTCGGCGCACGTACCGAAGCCTTGGTCGACTCACTCGCCAGCACAGTCGGCAACACCGGCGCTGCACATCCCACGTTGCTACTCGCTTCGGCACTCGAGATCGCTCGGCCGCAAGAGGTAATCGCACTCGTCGTTCTCGCCGACGGTGTGGAGGTATTGCTCTTCCGTGCCACCGATGCGTTGGCCGAATTCACACCGGTGCGTACGGTCGCGGCACAGGTCCTCGCAGGCGGCCCGATCACCTACGGCCGATACCTCGCGTGGCGCGGCATGCTCACGGTTGAGCCACCCCGACGCCCCGAGCCAGCGCGGCCTTCGGCAACCGCAACGGGACGATCGCTCGCATGGAAGTTCGGATTCGTCGGGTCGGTCGACGACGAAGGCGAGGTGCACTTGCCGCCTTCACGACTTGATACCGAGCGCCGCGCGATGGCCGACGCCCACGGCACGATCGTCACGTACACAATCGACAAGCTCTCGTACTCGCTGAATCCCCCGGTGGTGTTCGCAGTCGTCGACTTCGATCACGGCGGCCGGCTTCCGATCGAACTCACCGACGTGGAAGCCACTGAGGTCGCGATCGGCGGCCGCGTTGAAATGACATTCCGCAAGCTGTTCACGGCCGACGGCATCCACAACTACTTCTGGAAGGCACGCCCGATCCGGGGCGAACTCACAGAGAATGGAGTGATCTGACATGGCATCGCATGGAATCAAGAATCGGGTTGCCATCGTTGGCATGGGATGCACCCGCTTCGCAGAACACTGGGACAAAGGTCTCGACGATCTGTTGATCGACGCGAGCGATTCGGCATTCCGGTCAGCCGGCGTCGGAAAACAGGACATCGATGCCTATTGGTTCGGCACGGCTCAGTCCGCGATGAGCGGCATCGCTCTCGCCCGACCGCTACAGCTGCAGGGCAAGCCCGTCACTCGCGTCGAGAACTACTGCGCCACCGGATCTGAAGCGTTGCGCCAAGCGTGTTACGCAGTGGCGAGTGGCGCGTACGACAGCGCGATGGCCATCGGCGCAGAGAAGGTGAAGGACAGCGGGATGCAAGGGCTCAACGCCTTCCCCGTTCCCAACGATGGCACTGCACGCACGCTCACTGCGGCCGCAATGTTTTCGATGGTGGCACCTGCGTACGCCCAAAAGTACGGTGTCGACCGCAATGACCTAAAGCGCGTGCTCGCCCGGATCGCATCGAAGAATCACGCCAACGGAGCGAAGAATCCGCTCGCCCAGTTCCGTAAGGAAATGAGTATTGATCAACTCTGCGCGATGCCCGCAGTGGCTGGCGATCTCAGCGTCTTCGATTGCGCTGGCGTCGCCGATGGAGCCGCTGCGGCGATCGTGGTACGCGCGGAGGACGCACACGAGTACACCGACAAACCCCTGTACATCAAGGCGCTCAGCATGGTGGCCGGTAACGGCAGCGGGCTGATGGATCCCGCGTACGACTACACAACGTTTCCCGAGATCGTGCAGTGCGCGGCCGACGCCTACGCCCAGGCCGGCATTACAAACCCGCGCACTGAGTTGGCGATGGCCGAGGTACACGACTGCTTCACTCCCACCGAACTCGTGCTGATGGAAGACCTTGGCTTCTGCGACCGGGGCACCGCGTGGAGCGAGATCAACAGCGGCGCGTTCGACCTCGATGGCGACCTCCCGGTCAACCCCGACGGTGGCCTTAAGAGCTTCGGCCATCCCACGGGCGCCAGTGGCTTGCGGATGATGTACGAGGCGTGGTTGCAGTTGCGTGGCGAGGCGCCGGCCGAACGTCGCATCAGTACGTATGGCAAGCGTCATCTTGCCCTCACCCACAATCTCGGTGGGTATCCCGGCGAGATGGTGAGCTTCATCAGCATTCTTGGCACCGAACTCGACTGAACTATCCGCAAGGAGGGCCGGCCATTAGGGTCGATGGCGTGGACCGAATCGCTGAACTGCACGCAGCCGCTCTCGCCGTACGCGCCAACGCGCACGCGCCCTACTCAAACTATTTCGTCGGTGCTGCAATTCTCACCACGACCGGGCGCATCTTTGCTGGCTGCAACGTAGAGAACGCTGCGTACCCACAGGGAGCTTGCGCAGAGGCCAACGCCATCGGCGCCATGGTGTCGGCGGGCGAGCGCCAAATCGCGGCAGTACTCACGGTGTGCGAAGGCGAGCCCCTCGGCACGTGCTGTGGTGGCTGCCGGCAACGTATCCGCGAATTCGCAGCCCTCGATACCCCCATCTATGCGTCGGACCCCACCGGCGTTCGCGCCACATACACGCTCGACGAGTTGCTCCCACATTCGTTCGGTCCCGATCACCTGCACTAAGACCTGACGGTTGCCCCCTGTATTGAGGCGCGACGTGGCCTACGCTCTCAGCGATGTCTGATCGCGTCCCGTACCTCACCGCGAAGCTGCAGGGCTTCGGAACCACCATCTTCGGCGAAATGTCGGCGCTTGCACTTGCGACCAATTCCGTCAACCTCGGGCAAGGTTTCCCGGACACCGACGGACCGCGCGAGGTGCTCGATGCCGCGATTGCGGCGATCAACAGCGGTCAGAACCAATACCCGCCAGCAATCGGCGTACCGTCGCTGCGTGAGGCAGTCGCCGAACATCAACTCCGCTTCTATGGGTTGACCTTCGATCCCAACACGGAGATCTTGGTGACGGCCGGGTCGAGCGAAGGGTTGGCCGCGACGCTGCTCGCGCTGGTCGACACAGGCGACGAAGTCATCACGTTCGAGCCGATGTTCGACATCTATCAGGCATGCATTGCGATGGCCGGTGGTCAAGTCAAACCGATCACACTGCGCCCGCCTGCATACGGCGTAGACATCGACGAAGTGCGCGCTGCGGTCACGCCCCGGACCAAGCTCATCTTGCTGAACTCACCGCACAACCCCACCGGCAAGGTCTTCAGCCGCGACGAGTTGCAGGCGATCGCAGACATCGCCATCGAGCACGACCTCATTGTGGTCACCGACGAGGTCTACGAACACCTCACCTTCGACGGTCTCGAACACATCCCACTCGCCACACTGCCAGGTATGCGCGAGCGCACGCTGACGGCATCATCGGGGGGCAAGACCTTCAACACAACCGGCTGGAAGGTTGGTTGGCTCGTTGGGCCGGCGGCGTTAGTGTCTGCGGCGCGCACCGCGAAGCAATACCTGACGTATGTGAGCAGCGGACCGTTCCAACCGGCCATTGCGGTGGGCCTGCGATTGCCCGATCAGTATTTCACAGACATCGCCATCGACCTACAGGCCAAACGTGATCGTCTGTGTGCGGGATTGGTTGAGGCCGGCTTCGACGTGTTCCGGCCGCAGGGCACGTACTTCGTCACTGTCGACATTCGGTCGTTGCGACCCGACGGTAACGGCATGGAGTTCTGCCGCGAGTTGCCCAAACTTTGCGGCGTCGTGGCGATCCCCAATCAGGTCTTCTACACCGACCAACGCCGCGGCCAACACCTCGTTCGGTTTGCGTTCAGTAAGCGTCTCGATGTTCTCGATGAAGCCGTTTCGCGCCTCAAGAGCCTCGCCTCATGACAGCAGCCACGGGAAACCAGGGCGTGCGCGTAGCGGCAATCCAACACGACATTGTGTGGGGCGACCGCGAAGCCAACTTTGAGCACATCGCCCCAATGATCGCCGCGGCCGCTGCGTCTGGCGCTCGGTTCGCACTCCTCACCGAAACGTTCAGCACCGGCTTCGTGACCGACCGTCCGATTGGCGAACCTCAGGGTGGGCAATCGTCGCAGTTCATCATCGAACAGGCGCGTACGAATGGGTTGTGGGTGGGCGGTACGTGCCCGGAGATCCCCGACAACGCATCGCAGGACGATCAACGGCCGTTCAACAGCTTCGTCATCGCGAGTCCCGACGGCGTTGTGCACCGGTATCGCAAGATCCACCCGTTCACTTACGGCGGCGAGCACAAGCACTTCCGCGCCGGGGCCGAACTATTCACGATCGAGATCGAAGGACTGCGCGTCAGCCCACTCGTGTGTTACGACCTTCGCTTTGCCGACGAGTTCTGGCAACTGGCTGCACAGACCGACCTGTATCTCGTCCCTGCGAATTGGCCCGAGGTGCGCCGGCTGCATTGGCAGTCGCTATTGCAGGCGAGGGCAATCGAGAATCAGGCGTATGTCATCGGCTGTAATCGCGTTGGTGAGGGCGGCGGGCTGTCGTACTGCGGCGATAGCCGCATCATCGACCCCCTCGGCGAACTCCTTGTCACAGCAGCGCGAACGGAATCGATTCTGCTCGCCGACATCAGCGCACAACACGTTGCCCACACGCGTCAGCGGTTCCAATTCATGCGCGACCGTCGCACGGCCGGACCGGACCGGTCTGAATAGCGGATATGCCTGTCTCGTACGAGTGGAAGGGTTCGTTCCACAACCAACAACTGAACCAGTTACACGCCGAAGCGTTCGAGACCCGCGTCCATTCCGACTCGGAATGGAACTGGCAACAACTTGTGCAGCAACACAGTTTCGGTTGGGTCATCGCACGAGATGGTGACAACGTCGTTGGATTCCTCAACGTGTTGTGGGATGGCCTTGCACATGCATGGCTCCAGGATGTGATGGTGTCCAAGGGTTCACGTCGGCACGGGATTGGAGCGGGCATGGTGTCGCTTGCACGTGTCTGCGCACGGGACGCCGGATGCGAGTGGCTACACGTGGATTTCGATGATGAACACCGCAGCTTCTATCTCGAGCGATGCGGCTTTACGCCAACCAACGCGGGCCTCATCGCGCTTCAGTCCGACGACTGATAACAAGCCAAGGTTTCACCCGCCAACGTGCGCCTCATCGGGCATTACTCTCGGGTGCCGATGCGTTGGGAACCAACTGATCTCCAGGGGCGTCGAAACGTTATGCATTTGGCTCCACTTGCCTGCGCTCTCGCCGTGTTGTCGGCAGCGTGTACCTCGCACGAGTCTGCGCCGACTGCGACGGCGAGGAACATCACGCATCGAGAGGGCGCTTCCGAGGTCGTCATCCAACTCGACGACTACCTCTTCGGTGGTGTTCCCGATGAGTTCACGGTCGGGCCAGAACTCATCGTGTACGGCGACGGGTCGGTCTATGCGGAGCTGCCTGCCGGTGTGAAGAACCAGTCCCCGACCTTCCGTCTCGTCACCGGCCATATGGACGAAACCGATGTGCAACGATTCCTGCTTCGCGCAGAATCGCTGCCAACGGCCTCCCCCGTGGGGCAGGGGGTCCCCGATGCGATAGCGCGCCCGTTGATCATTGGTACACACCGGTGGGAGATCAACGACGAGTCCATGGAGCCGTTCGGGACCTACCTCAGAGACCTTCGATCTGCCGTTGAGAAGGTGGCCACCGCCGAGTGGCATCCTGCCCGGTGGATCGATCGGCCCTATCCGTCGTCAACCTGCTCGGTCGTCGAACAAAGCGCGACCGAGCCGTGGTACAACGCACCCGTCTATCCACACGTCGTCGATCGCTATCCAATCGGTCAGTTCACCTGCTTTGGTCGGGGTTGAGCTGGAGCCACGGCCTCTGGGCTTCGAACAAAAACCGAGGGATCAGACGCCGAGCGCGGCATTGTGTCGAATTGCGTATTCTTCGCTCTATGACGGGCGCTCATCGAAGGAGGTAGCGATGCCATTTGGAGGAGGCGGTTCCGCCGACGCAGCCCAGGGCCAGAATGAGGCCACCGAGATGCGCCTGAATCCGGGTTCGACCGGCCGGTTGCCGAAGCGGGCCAAGCTCGTGTTTCTGCTCGCAATGGTGCCATTCGTCGCAGTGCTTGTTCTCGCGTTTCTGGCATCTCGCTAGGACGCGTTGGCTTCAACCTCGAGCGAACGGTCCAAGGGAGTGGTCCCAGTCAGCAGTCCGAATAGCTGGCGATATGTCGTTGGGCGCACGGGCTTGGCAGGGCTAGCGTTGATGTTGACGTACTTCGTCGAACAGGAGTGCACACGTCCCAGCACGAGACCGAGCACAAGGCCGAGCCGCCCAAGGCGAGGAGCGTGAGCGGCTGTGGTCACGGTGGCGTGAGATCAACAAGAACCTGGACGCCGGGGCGGCACTGCGTTCCACCGAGACTGCGGTCGTGATTCTGGAACCGCGCCAGTGAGGTCGCCTGGTCGGGCGACCATCAGCGAGAGCGGACAGACTCGCAATGGATGAAGTGTCACGGGTTGGCTCGACGAAACCGACGCGCGCGTGACCATCGCCACGCGTTGTCATCACCTTCGATCCGACACCGCCCGAAAAATCAGCGGTCGGTGGCGGCGGCCTCGTTGAGCGCTTCAAGGTGGGAAGTCGCTTCGAGATACTCATTGACCCACCTCTCGATGACGGCCGCTGTCTTCTCGACCTTCTCGAACTGGCCGACCACCTGACCGACTGGGTTGAACGCGACATCGACGGTCTGGTCCGGCCAGCGATGCGTGGCGGCGACGGCGATGCCCGACACCATGTACTGGAGGGGCATGCCGAGCGGGTGAGGGTTTGCCGGGTCCTCCCATGCAGCGGTCCAATCGTTGCGCAGCATGCGACAGGGCTTGCCCGTGAACGACCGCGACCTGACGGTGTCACGCGACCCTGCTCGGATGTAGGCCTGCTGCTGCACGGGCGTGTTGTCTGATTCCTCGACCATCAGCCACTGCGACCCTGACCACGCGCCTTGGCAGCCGAGCGCGAGCGCCGCCGCGATCTGCTGACCGCTGCCAATCCCCCCAGCTGCCAGCACGGGCCGAGGCGCGACGGCCTTCACCACCTGTGGCCACAAAACGATCGAGCCGACCTCGCCACAATGGCCGCCGCCTTCGCCGCCCTGAGCGATGATGATGTCGACATCGGCTTCGGCGTGGCGCAGCGCCTGCGACGGTGAGCCGCACAGCGCAGCCACCTTGCGGCCTTGCGCGTGGATGTGATCGATCATGTCCTTGGGAGGGGTGCCCAGCGCGTTCGCGATGAGCGTCATCTTGGGATGACGTAGAGCGACCTCGACTTGCGGTGTCGCGGTTGCTTCGGTCCAGCCAAGGAGCCTGAGCGAGTTGTCGTCCTCGCCTTCGGGCAATGGCACCCCGTGGTTGCGCAAGAGGTTTCGGGCGAAGTCGAGGTGCTCTTGGGGCACCATTGATTGCAGCGTTTTCGTGAGCTCGTCGGCTGACATGCCCGCGTCCTTGCCCTCGTACTTGTTGGGGATGACGATGTCCACCCCGTAAGGCCGATCGCCGATGTGGTCGTCGATCCAGTTCAACTCGATCTCGAGTTGCTCGGGCGAGAACCCGACCGCGCCGAGCACGCCGAAACCTCCGGCCTTGGCCACAGCGACTACGACGTCGCGGCAGTGCGTAAACGCAAAAATTGGGAACTCGATGCCGAGCTCGTCACACAGGGGTGTGCGCATGGTTGGTTCCTTTCACCAGGTGACGGGCATCCGCTTGATGCCGTTGACGAAGTCGCTCGTCAGACGATCGGGGACTCCAGCGAGCCCAATGTTGAGAAGGCGCTCGACGACCTCACGCATCGTTGCCTTGATCTCTGCGCGAGCCAGGTTGGCTCCCAGGCAAAAGTGCACGCCGCCGCCACCGAATGCCATGTGGTCATTCGGGGTGCGCCCGACGTCGAAGCGGTGCGGATCTGGGAAGACACTTTCATCCCGATTCGCCGATGCGTAATACATGACAACTTTGTCGCCAGCGGCAATCGGCACGCCAGCGAGCTCTGTGTCGCGGGTTGCGGTCCGGCGAAAGTTGTGGATCGAGCTGCCCCATCGCAACATCTCTTCCACCGCGGTGTCCCACAGTGAGGGGTCATCCCGCAGCCGCTGTGCTTGATCGGGGTGCTCGATCAACGCGACCATCGCGTGGTTGATGAGATTGCGTGTGGTCTCGTTGCCGGCCACGACCAGCGAGATGAAGAACAGATTGAGCTCGAGGTTGTTGAGCCGCTCGCCGTCGATCTCAGCGTGCACCAGCGCAGTCATGAGGTCGTCGCGTGGGTTTTGCCTGCGGTCCTCGGCCTCGGCGTCGCACAGGGAGTAGATCTCGAGTGAGGCAAGGCTGGCGTCTACGTTCGCGAACTCAGGATCGTTGCGCGATCCAATCAGGTCGTTGGACGCCGCAACCATCCGTGGCCACTGCTCGCGAGCGAGGCCGATCATCTCGCAGATCATCTGCACGGGCACCTGAGCGGCGATCTCGCTGACGAATTCACACTCGTGTCGCTCGATCACTGAGTCGATGACGGTCACCGCCCGCCGGTCGATCTCATCAACGAGTGCGCTGATCACCCTCGGGGTGAACGCCTTGGCCACGAGCCGCCGGTACCGCTGGTGTTGAGGAGGGTCGATGTTGAGGATCGACAGACGCATCTGCGCCAGCGCTTCCTCGTCCTGGTCGGGGATGAAGGTGGCACCGAGCTCGCTGGAGAAGGTCCGCCAATCGTGGCTCACCGTGCGCACATCGGCGTGACGGGTGATCGCCCAAAAACCGCGGCCGCCTGGTTCAGGGTGCCAGTAGACCGGCGCTTCACGGCGCAGTCGATCGAACTGATCGTGGGGGACATACCGGCCCCACGTGTCCGCGAGCAGGTCGATGCCCTCGAGTCCCGTCGTCATCGTCATCGGCTCATTACTCCTCTGGTTGTGCCTTGGACCATGCCGCGCAAGGCGGCGATCGCCAGGTCATCGGGCACCGCATCGGGATCGATACGGTGCATCATTTCCAAACCCAACAGCACCCCAATCAGGGCAACTCCGGCCTCGGTGGACCCACCGCCGCGTTCCTGCAACGCAACTCCCAGGGGCATCCACGCCCCCCGGTAGCGGCGGGCCAGGTGGTCGCGTGCAGCCGGGTTGCGGACCGCGTACGCCAACAGCTCGTGCTCAAGCGCGATCCAACGCCCGTCGCCAACCACCGGCGACGACACATTGCGCCACAACATCCGCAGCCAGTCGTCGAGCGTCGTCACCGTGGACAACTCCTCGCTGATCACCGCCGCAACGTCATCGACCCAGCCGTCGAGCAGCGCGAACAGCAAACCTTCCTTGCCGCCGAAGTGGTCGTAGACCGCGCCAGACGTGCGATCAGCCTTCTCCGCGATGGCATCGATGGATGCACCGTCAATGCCGCGCTCGGCAAACAGATCAGCGGCCGAATCGAGCAATCGGCGCCGGGTCGTCGCCCGTCGATCCTCCTGCGTCGCCACGCACATAACATAGGGTGTCCGATATAGGTTGGTCAACCAATATTTTTTGGATCCCTCGGGCAGCAACCCCCAATGGCGTGTTGCGGAACGAGACCGCTGGCGTGAACAGGCTCGCGATCGGCGGTCTCGATCGCTTGTCAGCTGACGAGGGTGGCGATGGCGGCGAAGTGGGCGGCTCCGGCAATCAGCGTGAACACATGCCACAGTTCGTGATAGCCGAACACCTGCGGTTTGAGGTGTGGTCGTTGCTTCGCAAAAAAATAGGCACCGATCGTGTACGCGAGTCCGCCGACGAGGATCAAGACGGCGCCAGCGACACCGTGGCGCCACATCGATGGCAGCGCGATTACGGCCGCCCAGCCGAGGATGATGTACAGGGCTTCAGCGACCCGTTGTGCCTTCCATGTCAGGCACAACACGACTCCGAATACGGCGACGGCCCACACGACAATCAGCGCCGGGAGCACCCACCTGTGCGGCATCGCGACCAAACAGAGCGGGGTAAACGTGCCGGCGATGAGCACGTAGATCATCGAATGGTCGATGCGTTGGAAGACGTGTTGTAGTCGTTTCGTGCGGATCAGCGCGTGATAGACGCCGGAGGTGGCATACATCGCGGCAAGTGCGATGGCGAACACCGCTGCGCCGATCCGTGCCGCGGTGGAACGCGAGAATGCAACGAGGAGCGCTCCTGCGGGCACGACGGCGATGGCCGCGGCCAGGTGCATACGACCGCGCCAGACGGGCCGAACTCGACCCTCGTCGAAATCGAAGTTGACGCCACGCATCGCTGTATCGCGCATCCCATCAGTATCCCCGTTTCGGGCTGTGCTGAAACCTCGCAGAGACGTGACGAATGACATCATCAAGGAGCTCTCGGTAGGTGTGGCGAACTACCCGACCGGTGGAGGATCTTGCAGATTCCCTGCGGACCGACGAATCCGCAGGGCCGGTTTCCTCGGGCTCGAGCGTCACACGAAAGGCGGGAAAGTCGTGTGCGATTCGCTCGAATTCCCCGATCGGTGCAAAGCAATCGACCGGGAAGTGACGTCGAGCGCCGGGCGCACACTTGAGGCGCTCATCAGGCACCGCATCGAGAAACTCGTCGACGCTCGCGTCGGTCGGATGGGCTTGGGATCACCCATGCCCCGAAACGCTACTCATTCTCTTTGGGCACCTACGGACCCGAGCGGCAACACAAGCGAATACGTACGCGATCTCGTCAGACCCGATCGCTTACTATCCGATACGACGAGGAGCGAGTTATGACCGGGACCGAATTGGATATCGACGCGCCAGGAAGTCGCCATGCGACGAACCTAGAGCTGTTCTTGGATTTGGTCTTCGTGTTCGCGGTAACGCAGGTGACGTCGTTCGTCGCGCACGATCTCACGGTGGCCGGCGTCGCGAAAGGTCTCCTGTTGGCGTGGTTGGCGTGGTGGCAGTGGACAGCGTTCACCTGGGCTGGCACGGCGGTCGATCTCGAAGGTGATGCGACCCGGCGAGTGATGGTGCTATGCATGATTCCGGCGGTGCTGGTGATGGCGATCACGCTGCCACTGGCGCTGACGACGCAGACAACCTGGTTCGCCGGTGCGTATTGGTTGGTCCAGGTGTGGGTGTTGGCGTTGCAGGGAGTGGATGCGTGGAAGACGCCAGCGACGCGCCGCGCATGGGCGTTCTACGCGCCCGTGGCGGTGGTCGCACCGACCTTGTTACTGGTGGGGTCGTCCTTCGCCGGATCGACTCTGTTGGGCGTGTGGATCGC
>JAYTWP010000465.1:0-2068 GCA_043743395.1 Actinomycetota bacterium
GCTAATGCCCCGATAAGACGGCCCTCTTCTTTGACGCGCTCGATCATGTGCGCGGGCGGCGGACCGAGGGCGTTCACGACAAGAGAGGGGCGATGCGCCAACGCGATCTCGAGCAGTGGGTCGGCCTGGTTGGCCGAGAACGGAACGGCAGCGTCGCCGCCACCACGCCCGCTGAGGACGCCACCGCGAGCTTCATCGTCAGCGAGCGTGGGTACGTCGTAGCGACGCAAGATGTCGTCGACAAACGCGATGTGCTCCGCGGGGATGAGGTTGCGGATGTCGTCGAGCGTGTACCCGCCAGCGTCGGAGCCAGCGTATTTGGCGGGCACGATGAGATCGATTCCGTAGGGGCGATCACCGATCTCTGCTTCGATCCACGCGAGGTCGATCTCCAGTTGTGCCGGCGAGTGCGCAACTGCCCCGAGAACTCCCATGCCGCCCGCTTTCGTCACGGCGGCCACGACGTCGCGACAGTGTGTGAACGCGATGATCGGGACATCGATGCCGAGCATGTCGGTGATGGCAGTCTTCATGGCAATCGCCTCCTGTGCGGTCTGCGGCCGCGGTGTGGTCATGATGTCAGGGCAACATTGACGGTCACAAATTACCGTACCTATTATCGAGAGATGCATCGAACCCTGCTGGCTCCGCCGCTGCGCTCACAGCTCGACACCACTTCCGAGCAATTTCAGCAGAACCGAACCGACATGCTCGAACAGCTCATCGTGATTGATGGTCTGCTCGATCAAGCAGAAGCCGGCGGCGGTCCCAAGGCCATGGAACGCATGCGCAGTCGGGGCAAGCTGCCCGTGCGCGAACGCATCGCCAACGTGCTCGATCCCGACAGTCCATTCTTCGAGATCAGCGCGCTTGCCGGTTACAACAGCGACTACGCAATGGGCGGCGGCATGGTGGTGGGCATCGGGGTCATCGCCGGTACCGAGTGCGTGATTCTCGCCAACGATCCTTCAGTGCTCGGTGGGGCGCTCACGCCATACGCGGCCAAGAAATGGATGCGCGCCCTCGAGATCGCCCGCGACAACCGCATGCCGTACGTCAGCTTTGTCGAGTCGGCCGGAGCCGACCTGCGCGTGCAGACAGATGGTGGCGGTGGTCGCCGCGTACAGACCGATCACTTCGCCGAGAGCGGTCGGTTCTTCTACGAGTTGATCGAGCTGTCCAAGATGCGCATTCCGACCGTGTGCGTGGTGTTCGGTTCGTCCACGGCGGGCGGCGCGTATCAACCCGGGTTGTCTGACTACAACATCGTGGTCAAGGAGCAATCAAAGATCTTCCTCGCCGGCCCGCCACTGGTCAAGATGGCAACGGGCGAAGAGTCCGACGACGAAACACTCGGCGGCGCGCAGATGCATGCCGAGGTGTCAGGTCTTGGCGACTATTTCGCCGAAGACGAGATGGACGCGATCCGGTTGTGTCGTGAGGTGGTGTCTCATCTCAACTGGCGCAAGCCAGGGCCCGAGCCGAGCCTGGAGTCGGAAGTGCCCGTGCACGACCCCGAAGAGTTGCTCGGCCTCGTCAGCCGCGATCTACGCCAACCCGTCGATGTTCGCGATGTCATCGCACGCGTGGTCGACGGCTCCCGTTTCGAGGAGTTCAAGCCACGCTACGGCGGCACCGTCGTGTGCGGCTGGTCCAGCATCCACGGCTATCCCGTCGGCATCATCGGCAACAACGGCGTCATCTATCCGCGATCAGCAGAGAAGGCCACGCACTTCATCCAACTGTGTAACCAGATCGATGTTCCACTCGTGTTTATGCAGAACATCACGGGCTACATGGTGGGTCGCGATTTCGAGGCAGACGGCATCATCAAGAAGGGCTCGCAGATGCTGAACGCGGTCACGAACTCCACCGTGCCGCACCTCACCGTCACGATCGGTTCGTCCTACGGCGCCGGCACGTACGGCATGTCGGGTCGGGCGTTCGGTAACCGCTTCACGTTCTTGTGGCCCACCGCCAAGATCGCCGTGATGGGGCCCAAACAGATCGCCGGCGTGATGTCGATGGTGCGCCGAGGACAAGCGGCACGACAAGGTCTCGAGTTCGA
>JAYTWP010000466.1:0-3271 GCA_043743395.1 Actinomycetota bacterium
TTCATCACGACCGAATGAGTGATCTGCGTAGTACAACCCAATTCGCCTGCGAGCGCCTTCAGCCCCTGCTCACCAAGGGTGATTGGATCGGCGAGCCAGCTCTGCCCCCCACTTCGCACTTGTTGGGCTCCGCCACGAGCCATCGCGCGCACGAGATGCAATGGACGGTTCAACGCGGACGCCAGTCGCGCCGCCTCGAGGGCTGCGTCACGCGCCGTCATGCTGTCGTCGACTCCGACAATGATTTCGTTCATGCGTTCTTCCTGACGTGAGGGCCGGGCAAGGCCGGACGGGGTTCAGTATCGCGCGTCTCGGCAAATGCTCAGCACCGAGCAACGCGCAACGGGAGCCGAACTGATCGATAGAGCCCACGAACGGCTCGAGAAACTGCCACCGGCTCTCGCCCGGCTGCAGTGTGCCGTAGACGAACAGGTGACGAATCACCGTCAGCGTGCGGGTTTCGGTGTGAGGGCCGGCTTTCCACCAATGGGCAGAACCCGGAGCAGGTGATGCCACCGACACCTTACGCATGCCTCGACGACGTACGCGTCGAGCTCGTCGGTACGACCTTCGAACTGAGCGAGATCAGCCTTGGTGGTGACGCACCGACCGTGCGCAGGGAGTCGAGCGCCGAACACATAGGTGACGAGCACAAGCTTCACCTCTTCACAGATTGGGCACGTGATGCTGGACGGGGTTCCGACATTCTTTGCTGCTCTGATCAACTCGGGGTGGGCGTCACACAGTTGCTCGCGCCCGAGGCGGCCGCGACGATATTCATTGATGAGCGCGCGGCGTTCGAGACGGTGATCGACGATCGCTCGGGCACTCATTCGTTGGCCGTTGCGATCCCCACCTTTGCGAAGTGCGTCGGCCGAGAAGGACATAGTGGAATCAGGTTAGCGACTGCAACCACGGTCATCCGCGTCTCGAGGCCCTCAACGAACAACACTTGCAGCGTGACAACAGTCGTACGTTATGGAGCATCGGTCGCCGACGAGAGCGAACTTCGCTTGTGCGGCGACGTCGCTGGCAAACGCGTGATCGAACTCGGCATCGGCGCACCGAGCAACGCTGTGGCCCTTGCTGCTGCAGGCGCACGTGCGATGGCAGTCGATCCATCGTCCGACAGAATCGCGCTGCTTCGCCGACAAGCCGAACAGGCCGAGGTGACCGTGCAGTGTCACCACGGCGACGTTGCTGATCTCGGTTTTGCCACGAGTGGCTCGATCGACTTGGTCGTTGCGTCGCACACTCTGCAAGAAGTCGATGACCTCGCTCGGTTGCTTCGCCAAATTCACCGCGTGCTCAGACCGGAGGCACCATTCGTGATGGCCGGTCCGCACCCCATCGCTGCGATGTTGACGACCATCGATGGTCAACAAGTCGTGCAGCGGGCGTACGGAGCTGGGCCCGCACGTTCGATCAGTGACATCTTCATGGCAATGCAGCGCACGAACTTTCGCATCGACGTAATCCACGAGCTCGCTCCGGTCAATACGCGCGCCGCGCTCACGCCGGCGGTACTCGTGATCCGGGCCCGAAAGCTCGGCGTGTAGCGGTACCCCTAAACGCTTGCGCGCTCGGCCTCGATCAGTGCTGCCGGCCGTGGTCGGCCGAACAAATAACCCTGGGCGCGGTCACAACCCATCTCGCGAAGTCGAGTGAGCTGTAACGGCGTCTCGACGCCCTCGGCCACCACCATCAGGCCGAGCGACCGACCCAGGTTGACGACGGCCTCCACGATTGTGGTGTCCTCAGCGTCGATACCGAGGCCCTTCACGAATCCGCGGTCCACCTTGATCGCCTCCACAGGGAAACGCTTGAGATAGGTCAACGAGGAGTAACCCGTGCCGAAGTCGTCTACGGAGAGATGCAACCCGAGGTTGCGCAGATTACGCAGCGCGATCGTTGCGGACTTGACGTCACTCATCAACGCTGATTCGGTGATCTCCAGCCAGAGCGAGTCAGCACGTACGCCAGTCTCGGCAAGTACTTCCGAGACCAGGTCATGGAAGCGAGCATCGACGAGTTGACGCACCGACACGTTGACTGCAATCGATACGTCGGCGAGTGACGGCACGTTCGCTTGCCACAAACCGAGCTGAGCAAGCGACCCGCGTAGCACTGCGGCACCCACTTCTGCGATGAGTCCTGTCTCCTCGGCCATCGCAAGGAACTGGTCGGGACCAAGGAGACCTCTGTCCGGATGTCGCCAGCGCGCCAGTACCTCAAAGCCCGTGAGTTGTCCGCTCGCGAGATCGACGATCGGTTGGTAATACGGCACGATCTCACCTCGCTCGAGACCATGACGGAGTTCACTCGAGGTGCGCAGTGCGAGGACCGAAGTTTCGTGCGTGCCCGGTGCAAAGGTCTCGACGCAGTCGCGTCCTCGCGCCTTTGCCCGATACATCGCCGCGTCTGCGTCACGCAACAGTTCATCGGCGGTGACACCCGCACGGTCGGCGAACGCGATACCGATGCTGCCACTCACGTAGAGCTCGGAACCCTCGACGACCAATGGACGTGAAATCGCCACTCGAATCCGCTCAGCGACGTCAGCAGGCGACACATCGACGTGCAAACCGTCGAGCATCACGATGAACTCATCGCCACCGAAGCGACCGAGCATGTCTCGATCTCGAACCACCGACCTCAGTCGTTCGGTCATACCGCGCAGCAACTGGTCGCCGATTGCATGCCCAAGACTGTCGTTCACAACTTTGAAGTTGTCGAGGTCGATGAAGAGCACGGCGATCGAGCCAATCTCTGCGCCGTCGAGGCGGCGTCGCAATTGATCGAGGAAGTGCGCACGGTTCGGCAAGCCTGTGAGTTCGTCGTGGCTGGCAGCCCACTGCAGATGCTCGGCAGTCCGGCGCTGCTCGGTGATGTCCTCCACATGAGCAATCACGAGAGGATTGCCGAGCGGATCGGCCATCACGCTCACCGACGTTCTTGCCCACACGATCTGTCCATCCGCGCGCACGTACCGCTTGTCGAGCTTGTAACTGCTGATCGTGCCCTCGAGCGCCTGATCGAGTTGCAATGCATTGGCGTGCCAGTCGTCGGGGTGCGTGATGTCTCGGATCGTCTTTCCGATCAGCTGATCGCGCGACGCGCCGAGCATCTCAGCGAGCGTCTCGTTCACGTCCAAGAGCTCGCCGCTGGCCGGCGTGGACAACGCCATGCCCGTTGGAGCCGACTGGAACGCAAGCCTGAATCTGGTCTGGGCTTGCTCAAGCGCAGCCGACGTCTGCAGCCGTTTGGTGAT
>JAYTWP010000467.1:0-11025 GCA_043743395.1 Actinomycetota bacterium
GTCGGTACCTGCATAGGTGGCGATCGGTACACGCTCGACGAGTTCGATCGTGGCGTTGTGTGGAAATTGGACCGAGACTCGCGCTTTGGCGACCCATGGACTCAGTTCGAGTTTGCGCTCGATGGAGCGCGTATCGACAAGCAAGGCCGGTGTGCCCACCAACTCGTCCTGTGCCTCCTTCAATGTGGTGGAGTCGATGCGACGCGCCCCGCTCGTCGTGACGTGCGAGATCGCGAACATCGACGAACCAAGCAGCGTCAACGAGCCGGCAACGACAACGACAACGATGCCAATGATCAGAAACCACTTCAGCCGCCGGCGACTGACCTCGCGACGTACCGCGATCCGCCGAGCACGAAGGCGAGGATCCATCGAAGCCGAACTTGCCGCAAGCGGAATACCTCCCGACAAGCCTTCAATTTCGTCACCAGCGATGAGAATGGTGGTGCGCTCGCCCCGGATGGACGCCTCAGTGGCTCGGCCCGATGTGCCGCGTAGACGCTCGCCACCTTCCTCATTGAGGTAGACAGCGTCGGGCTGATCGTCGCCGCCGATCTTGATGGGCTGGGGCTTGGATGTCGCACGAGACGCCGGGGGCCCGCTGGCGCCACCTGCCGTTGATGATTCGACCGCGATTGCATCTACTGCGGTTGCATCGGCGCGATTCGCCTGGTCGACGTCGTTGGCCACGGCTGGCGCGGTTGCGGTGGTCCGGCGCCAGACATCGACATCGTCGGGCGATGAAGTCGAGGACCCGCCGGTTTCGGCGATGGGCTCGGCGACGGGCTCGGCGACTGGCGGTGAGTCGATGCCAAGCAAGGTGTCGATTGTGGGATCGTCGAGAGCGTCGAACGCAGCGAGGTCGCCGAGGTCGTCTTTGGGTGGCGCGCCCGAGAACGCCGCGAGCAGCTCCTCGAGCACCTTGTCGGGCACGCTGCCATCTCCGATCGGAGGCTTCGGCGCGCTCACAACTTCACCCCGATCACCACTTCACCCCGATCGTTTCGTCGCCGGGCACGTCCGCAAACCCGACGAGACGGACCTCGCTGCGCAGCACAACACCCGTCTCGGTTGCAACGCGCTCACGCACGAAGTCCATGAGCGCACGCACGTCGGCAGCGAGACCACCTTCGGTGCCTTGGATGAAGTTGGCATGCTTGTCTGACACGAATGCCGTACCGAGCCTGAACCCGCGCAGACCAAGCTGGTCGATGAGTTCACCAGCCGCAAGCTCTCCCGGAATCGGATTCACGAACACGGACCCCGCATTTTGGCCGCCGGGCTGATGCTCACGGCGCCAGTGAACGATCTCATCGATGAGGCGTTCGGACTCACCTCGATCACCGATCGCGAGCTGCAGGCGGGCTTCGGTCACCACTTGGTGATTTGCGATGTCGCTACCACGGAAACGTAGACCGAGCCGGTCTGTGGGCACCCACCCCGATCGGCCGGCAAGGAGGTCGAAGATGTGCACTTCGATGAGGCAGGCCGCCATGTCGCTGCCGTGCCCACCGGCGTTCATTCTCACCGCGCCGCCGATACTGCCGGGCACACCGACCGCCCATTCGAAACCCGTCAACGACTGGGCCACCATCCGCCGTGCCAGCTGCGGCAACGACACCGCCCCGCCCACAACGACCTGATCACCCTCGACGGTGTAGTCCGCTGACATGTCGGCCAACACGACGGCGACGCCGGGGAAACCGTTGTCGGAGACAAGCAGGTTTGAACCCCTTCCGACCACGAGCACAGGTAGGTCGGTGACAGAAAGCGCCTCGGCGAGGGTGGCCAGATCGCGCAGTGCGCGGGGCCTCACCATGAGGGCGGCGGTTCCGCCCAATCGATAAGTAGTCAGTGGGGCAAGAGGTACGTCGCGTTCGGCGATGTCGCCGAGCATCGATGCCGCTTCGTCGATGCGGTCAGCGACCGGCAGATCGATGTCCGGCCCGGTCATTTTTCGCTGGCCTCGAGGTCGGCGCGGAAACCGAGCACTTCTGTCGGCAACGATGCAATGTCGCCGCACCCCATCGAGAGCGAAACGTCACCGGAACGAAGTGAGCGCGCGAGATATTCGACGAGATCGCGTCGGCGCGGCAACCACACCACGGTGGCGCGTGGATGGGCATCGAGCACTGCGTTGACCACCAACTTGCCCGTCACCCCTGGGATGGCTTGTGTGCCGGACGCGAAGATGTCAGTAATCACCACGACGTCCGCCTCGACAAATGCATCGCAGTATTCCGGCCATAGTTCGGCCATGCGGTTGTATCGGTTCGGTTGAAAAACAGCGACGATGCGCTGCCAGTGATCACCGCTGTTGCGCGCTGCGGCAATCACTGCACGTATCTCCGAAGGGAGATGTGCATAGTCATCGACGAACGTGACTCCACGATGTGTACCGCGCAGGTCAAAGCGGCGGGCGACGCCGCCGAACCGACCGAGGGCACTCGCCGCGATTTTGAAGGGGACACCGATGCTCATTGCCATCGCGATGACGCCTATGGCGTTTTGGACGTTGTGTCGCCCTCGCAACGGCAGGTGAACGTGGCCCAGGCGTTCGCCGCGGTACTCCACGGCAAATCGAAAGGAGCCGCTGTCGGGGTGGAGCTCGACCGCGCGATAGTCGGCGTTGTCGGCAAAGCCATACGTAATGCAGGCGTGGCGACGAGCGAGGTCGGCACACACGGCGTCGTCGGCGCACACAACCTTGGGGCCGGGCACCTGCCCGACGTATTGGTCAAAGCTCGCAACGAGGCCCTCGAACGAGCCGTAGTGGTCGAGATGATCGACCTCTACATTGGTGAGCATCGTGCCGAATAACGGTAACTCAAGGTGGGTTCCATCGCTCTCGTCGGCCTCGACCACGAGCCAGTCGGCTCCCGTCCATTGGGCACCAGTACCCATGTCCGTGACGTCACCGCCGATGACGAAGCTTGGCCTCAGACCAGCTTCGGCGAGTACGAGCATCAGCATGCTCGAGGTCGTGGTCTTGCCATGTGTACCCGCTACACCGAGCGACTGGGCCCGCGCGCAGATCCCGGCAAGCATTCCAGCGCGGCGCAACACGAGCACCCCCGTGGTGCGAGCTTCGTCGAGTTCGATGTTCTTCTCGGGCACTGCGGTGGATGCCGTCACCGCATCGACGCCGTGCACATTTGCGCGTTGGTGACCAACATGCACTTCGACGCCGGCGGCTCGGAGGCGGTCGAGGACCGGTTTGTCACGGATATCGCTACCCGACACGTGGTGGCCCATCTCGGCCAGCACGATCGCGATCGCACTCATCCCCGGGCCGCCGACACCAATCACATGAAGGCGTTTCGATCCGGTGAGGTCGATTGGAGATTCCACCGACGGCGCGGTACTGGCACGACCGACGGCGTCGTCGATGCTGAAAGACGCGGTGGTCATCGCCTTGCCGCCACTTCCTCGATCAGGTCTGACAATCGGCCGCTGCGATGAGCATCGCCTGCCACGAAGGAAGCGTCGGCCATCTCATGCAGCAACTCGGGGTCGGCGATGAAACCGGTGACCAGGTCAGCCAAACGCTGCGCAGAGAGCTCGGATTCCGGTACGACCACCGCAGCGCCGATGGAACCCAGAATCCGCGCGTTGTCGCTTTGATGGTCGTCGGCTGATCCTGCCCAGGGCACAACGATGGCAGGCATACCCACCGTCGCAAGTTCGGCGATAGTGCTCGCGCCAGCCCGCGTGATCATGAGATCGGCAGCTGCGTACACCTGCACCATCTGGTTTTCGTAGCCAATCACGTCGTACATGATGCCGTGATCAGCGGCTCGTGGGGCACCGGCCTCGGCGAGAAAGCGGTCACCGACCACATGGCGCACCGCGATGTCGGCGCGGTCAGCGAGCAGTTCAACCATGCCGGTGACTGCGGTGTTGACCACCTGTGAACCCAATGAGCCGCAGAACACGGCGACGAGGAATCGTTGTACGGGCACCTCCAACGCTTGGCGGGCCGGACCGCGTGCAGTAGCCCGATCGAGCACGACGAGCTCGCGCCGTACGGGTGCCCCCGTGTACTTGGATCGACCGAGGCCCGAACCTTCGAAGGCAACTGCACACACCGTGGCAAACCGTGCACTGATCCGATTCGCGAGCCCTGGCAACCGGTCGTAGCTCACGACCACTATGGGGATGCGTCGAAGTCGTGCAGCGAACGTCGCCGGGAAACTCGCGTACCCACCGACGGAGATCACCACCGCTGGTCGCACTTCACGCAAGATCTTGTGTGCGGCGATGATTGATCTGAGCAGTTTCAGCGGAAACGCAACATTGCTCCAGGCGAGCCGACGTTGTAGGCCCACGACATCGAGGAAGTGGCGCTGGTACTGCGTCTCGAGCAGCAACCGCGTCTCGATACCTCGTTGCGCACCGATGTACACGATCTCATCGACCCGATGACCGTTCGCGACCAAAGAATCTGCGATGGCCAGTGCCGGCAAGACGTGTCCCGACGTGCCGCCTCCGGTAATGACGGCGAACGCGGTCGACTGCATGGAGGGCTACTTTGCGTGACGAGAGACGTTGAGCAACAGACCTGCACCGATCATGCACACGAACAGCGAACTGCCTCCCGACGATACGAATGGCAGGGTCAGACCCGTAACAGGCATCACACCGCTCACGCCACCGACGTTGATCACGGCTTGTACAGCAAGCCATGCCACGACGCCGCCGGCGAGCAGCATTCCAAATCGATCGCGCGCGGTGAGCGCGACCTGTATCCCGACATAGGTCAGCAGAAGGAACCCGCCGATCACCGCAACGATGCCGACAAGACCGAGTTCCTCACCGATGACCGCGAAGATGAAGTCACTGTGAGCGAGTGGCAGATATCCCCATTTGGATGGGCCACTGCCCACACCAGTGCCGCTGACACCGCCGGTAGCCATACCGATCATTGCTTGGTACACCTGATAACTCAGGTAGTCCTTGTGAGCCGTGATATCGAGAAAGGCCGTAAAGCGGTTGTATCGACGTTGGCTTGTGAGCACGAACGCGAGCGTCGTTGCAGCGCCTCCACCTATCATCAAAATCATCGGCACGATCGGGGTACCCCCGATGAATGCCACCGCAAACACAATTGCGAGCAGCACGATTGCTGAGCCGAGATCTCCCTGCACCATGCAGAGTCCGCCGCCGATGAGGACAACCCAGAACACCGGCACCAACGTGAGGCGAAGATTCGACATCTCCTTCTCGCGTTTGGCGAGCAAATCAGTGCAATAGAGCAACACGGCGAGCTTCAAGAATTCAGATGGCTGAAACCCGAGTGGGCCGATGAATACCCATGCCCGTGACTCGTTGACAGACACCCCAAGGCCCGGTACGAACGGCATCAACATGAGACCACACGCCCCGATCAGGATGTATGGGGCAAGGCGGCGCCACCTGTGGTACGGAACGCGCGCAGCGGTGACCATCGCCGCGCCACCGAGCACCGCCCACAACAATTGACGATTGAACAGCCGCCACGGCGACTTGCCTCGATGGAACGAAGTGATCGCTGACGCGGAGAACACCATCACGAGGCCGAGCAGGATCAGCACAGTGACGACAAGACTGATGACGTAGAACGACGTTGGTGGTGGCCCGAGTGGCCGCTCATCGGCGCGACGGCTCGGGTGCTGCCTTTGAGCGGCCATACGTTCGAGAGCCTGACGCCGCCGATCGCCGATCAAGGTCGTTGAGCTGGTCATGTTGTTGCCCCCTCGGTAACGTGCGCCGGAACTGCCAGCGTTGGACCAACGTGTTGATCGATCTGATCCAGCCCGAGGTGCGCGCGAACGCACTGACGAAAGTCATCACCCCGCGCCGGGTAACCACCTTGCGGATACCAATCGAAACTGGCGCAGCCAGGCGACAGAACGACAGCGTCGCCTGCGCGCGCCATCGCCGCTGCGCATGCGACTGCGTCACTCATCGAGCTCGCGCGCCGTACGGGGCAGATTCCGGAGAATGACGACGCGATAACGTCGCTTGACTCCCCGATCGCCACCACGCCTCGCATGTGGCTCGGCTCCGATGCCAGGCACGCCAGATCAAGACCTTTGTTGCGTCCACCAGCGATCAGAACAACGCTGTCGAACGCTCGAATTGCTGTGAGCGCGGCATGGGGTGTGGTCGCTTTCGAATCGTTGTACCACCGCACACCGTCGGCCTCACCGACTGGTTCGATTCGGTGTGGCGGACCGACGAAGTCGCGCAGCGCCGAAACGACCGCAGCCGCGTTGGCAAGGCCCGCCTGCTCTACAAGTGCTGCCGCGGCAAGTGCATTCGTGATGTCGTGCGGCAGCGATCGGCGCATCTCGGCGACCGAGCACAGTGCGCCGCGCGGACCCATCAGAGTGCCGCCAACTCCCGCAAGACGTGTGCAGTGATAGTCCGCTCCCGCAAGCGCAAAGGTGAGCTTTCGGCCCCGCACAGAACCGAGATGGCGCATGACAGCGGCATCGTCGGCAAAGCCGATGGCGACGTCGTGGGGTCGCTGATACATCCAGATGCGTGCTTTGGCTGCCTCGTAGCTCGCAATGTCGTGATGCCAGTTGAGATGGTCGGGTGCGAGATTGAGCCACGCTGCAGCGTCGGCGCGAAAACACGTGGTCCAGCTCAAGCGAAAGCTGGTGCACTCCACGACGAATGCCTGCAGCGAGTCGTCATCGATCGCCTCGATGAGGGGTACATCGGTGTTACCGACCGCCATGCACGCAACTCCGGCTGCTTGCAGCATCGCTGCCGTCAGCAAGGTTGTTGTCGTCTTCCCGTCGGTACCGGTGATCGCGAGCATCGGGCGCGCTCCGCCGGGACGTTGTTGTTCCCACTCGTATGCCAAGTCGATCTCCGTGCGGAGTGGGCGACCGAGCGCAAGCGCTTCGGAGACAACGGCGTGCGTCTCGGGCACACCTGGTGCCGGGGCGACGAAGTCGCAGTCGGCAACGAGACGGGCAATCATTGATTCGTCGGGCGATGCGATGAGATCGACACCGAGTTCGTCGGCCAATGCGATCTTGTCTGCGGTGACCGAGTCATCGGCTGCCACGACATCATACCCGCGGCGCACGAGACCCCGAATCGTTGCCTTTCCGGCGATCGCGACTCCGTAGACGAGTGCGCGCGTCATCAGCCGTGCACCTGCTTGGTGAAGTCGGCCACGAACAACGCGAGCGCACTCGCGACGCAGATACCCGAGATCAGCCAGAAGCGAATGATCACCGTTGTCTCGGGCCATCCGACAAGCTCGAAGTGATGGTGGATCGGCGACATCCGGAACAATCGCTTCTTACGACCGCTCGCTTTGAAGACGAACATCTGAATACCCACTGAACCAGCTTCAATCACGTTGATCCCGCAAATGAGGATGAGCAGTAGATGGGTGTTCAGAGTGAGCGCGAGAAGCGATAGCGCCGTGCCGAGCGCGAGCGCGCCGACGTCGCCCATGAAGATCCGTGCGGGCGCGGCGTTGAACCACAAGAACCCGGCACAAGCTCCGGCGAAGGCTGCTGCCAGCACCGCGAGGTCAAGTGGGTTGACGACGTCGGCGTAAATACCCCGATACCGCAAGGCCATATAGCCGATGATGGTGAAGGCGAGAAAGCCCATCATCGCAGATCCGGCCGCGAGACCGTCGAGACCGTCGGTCACGTTGACAGCATTGCTCGTCGCCCAAATCATCGTGCCTGCCCAAAGTACCCAGACGTACCACGGCATGTGCCAATCGGGCAGGTCCGAACGCGTGAATGAAAGAGTCGTGCTGATACTTGTTGCTGTCACTAGCCACCAAGCGAGCAACGCGCTGAGGCCGAGTGTGATGAAACCCTTCTGCTTCCAGAAGACACCACGGTTGTGCGACCGCTTCACCTTGAGGTAGTCGTCGAGAAAGCCCATGCCGGCCATGACGAGAATGCCGACCCACGCGATCTCGGCTTGTTTGGAAAACGCGAGATCGCGAACGTGAGCAACCATCCATCCGGCAAATGCGGCTGCCACAATGGCGAGGCCACCCATGGTGGGTGTACCTGCCTTGACCATGTGATGTTCGGGACCCATGTCTTCTTTCCCCAGGATCGGTTGTCCCTTACCGCGGGTCTGGAAGAATGTGATGACGACGCGAGTGCCCACGAGGGACACGATCATCGCCGTCCCGCCCGCAAAGATGATGGCAATCACGGCATGGTCTCCAGCAGTGTTCGCGCCACGAGCCGATCATCAAAAGCTGACACCGTGGTCTGAACTGTTTGAGTGGTTTCGTGGCCTTTTCCAGCAATGACGACGACGTCGCCCGGGCCGGCGGCTCGGAGCGCGGCTGCAATGGCATTGTGTCGATCTGGCTCCACCACAGTCCTTGTACGGTACTCCGCGGGCACTCCCTCAATGATGTCATTGATGATTGCCAACGGGTCCTCTGAGCGGGGGTTATCGGAGGTCACCACGACATGGTCCGCCGATGTAGCGGCAGCAAGGCCCATCAGTGGTCGTTTTTCACGATCACGATCGCCGCCGCAGCCGAACACCACGATGACCCGATTGTCCAGCGCTACAGCTCGCGCACTGATCAACACTTCGCGCAGTGCGTCTGGGGTATGTGCGTAGTCGACGACAACTACAAAGTCCTGTCCGGCGTCCACTGGTTCGAAGCGTCCGGGAACCATCGACGTAGTGCTCACCGCGCGTGCGATGGCCTCGGGCGCGTACCCAAGTACTTCGAGAGCCGTTGCTGCAGCGAGGCTGTTCATGACGTTGAACTGTCCACCGAGTTCGACGCGCACTCGTTGCCCGCGCCATGTATACGAGTGCGAAAAGGCACCGAAGTCGAGATCGCTGATGTCAGCGAGCGAGAACGTGGACAGCGGAATGGAAGCCACGTCAGTCAGCAGTCGGCCGTGAACATCATCGACATTGACGACACCATGATCTGAGAGGTCCGCTTCGAACAAACGCGCCTTGGCGGCGAAGTACCGCTCGACGGTGTCGTGAAGATCGAGATGGTCCCGTCCCAGGTTCGTGAATACCGCGACGCGGAAACGTGTACCCAACACCCGATCGAGGGCGAGCGCGTGAGAAGAAACCTCCATCACCACCGACGTGTAGCCATCTTGCCTGAAGGCGGAAAGGCGCCGTTGGAGATCTGGAGCTTCGGGGGTCGTGTGCGATCCCGACAACGTTCCGATCGTGCCTGTGCGTGAACCGAGGAACTCCAATGCACACGCCATGATGTGGGCTGTCGTGGTCTTGCCGTTGGTCCCGGTAATCCCAACGACTGTCAGATCTCGGCTCGGCTGACCGAAGAACGCGCTCGACAGATGTGCCATCGCAGCTCGTGTGTTGTCGACAACTACCTGTGCAGTCGGTCCGATGTGCGATAGCTCGTGATCGACAACAATCGCAACCGCGCCAGCAGCCACTGCCTCGGCCGCGAATTCGTGACCATCGTTGTGTTCACCCCGCACGCAGAAGAAGAGCGAACCAGGGGTAACACGGCGCGAATCGAGCACCACATCGGTGATGACCGGATCGGTTCCGCTCGGCCCTCCGACTACACGATGCGCGACAACCTGTGGTGCGCGGGCGAGGAGATTCGAAAGCCTGTCGCGCGAGGTCTCCGTCATCGCGCTCTGCTCATTTCGGAGGGCATCCACCGGTGGTGGTCGGTGGCTGAATGCCCAGCTGATGCATGATCGTTGGCACCACCGCCTGAAAGACAGGAGCTGCCGCAGTGCCACCGAAACGGTCGAGGTTTCCGGCAGGAGGTTCATCGATCGAGATCAAGGTCGTCACCTTCGGAGCTTCGGCTGGGAAGAAGCCGACGAACGACGAGTAGTACGCCTTGTTCTGCGACGTGGTGCCGTATTGACCATCGACTGCCTTGATGCCCGTACCCGTCTTACCGGCTATCGTGATGCCATCGACCTGCGCCTTCGTCGCCGTGCCGTCACAGACCACCTGCCGCATGAGCAGGTTCATCGAATCGGCCGTCTGTGGACTCACGACACGACGGGTAGTTGCAGGTGCAACCGGTTTCACCTTGCCGTCGTTGCCAATGGTTCCCTGCACGAGCCGAGGTGACACGTAGACACCGTTGTTGGCGATTGTGTTGATCGCGCCGACGAGTTGGATTGCCGTCGCGGCGACGCCATAGCCGTAGGCGGGAGTGACCTGCTCGGTACCTCGCCATTTCTGCCACGGCTTCAAGATGCCCTTCGACTCACCGGGAAAATCCAGACCCGAGCGATCGCCGAGACCGAATGCCCTCATATACGCATATTGGTTAGCGATACCGATCTTTTCGGACACACCGATCGTTCCGATGTTCGAGGAGTGCACAAGGATGTCACGGACCGACATGTCCTCTCGAGGATGAGGTTCCGCGTCGGTGATGGTGAACACCCATGGCGTACCCGAGTCGTACACGATCTTGCCTGGCACGCTCAGCACGCTCTGCGGAGTGACCGCGCCTTCGTTGAGTCCGGCAGCAATCGTCACCACCTTGGCGACTGAACCCGGCTCGTACGAATCGACGGCACCGACGTTGGCGACCGTCACCCGGTACAAGCCCTGGTCATCGCGGCGAACGCTGGCCATCGCCAAAATGTTGCCCGTGTTGGTCTCCTCGACGATCGCTGTTCCGCCTCGAGCGCCGAGCTCGCTGGCGCGCTTCAGCAACGCCTGCTCGAGCGAGAACTGAATCGATCGATCTATCGTCAGCACGATGTCCTTGCCAGGCACCGCAGCGACTGTCACTGTGCCGGATCCAGGAATCGAGCGGCCTGCACGATCGTGCTGTCGCACGAGTTCACCATCGACACCGGTGAGCAGCGAATCGTACTGCTGCTCGAGCCCAGCGGTGCCCTTGCCATCTGTGTCGGTGCGCCCGATCACACTTCGTGCGAGATCGCCGCCGGGAATCACGCGGCTGCTCTCACGATATGAGTCGACACCGGCGAGTTTGAGCGCCGTCACGGACGCTGCTGCGCGGTCGTCGATCTGGCGAGCAACGTAGACGAA
>JAYTWP010000468.1:0-8598 GCA_043743395.1 Actinomycetota bacterium
GCGACATCGCAACCGAGGATCCGGAGCTCTTCCAAGACCTCACGGGATTCCACACCCTCGGCCACGACGTTGAGCCCGAGGCGATGGCCGAGTTCGATCACCGACGCAACGATGGCGTTGTCCTTCAGACTTGTGTTCATTGATGAAATGAACTCACGATCGATCTTGAGCTCATTCACGCGCAGCGTGCTGAGCTGACTCAGCGACGTGTAACCCTGCCCGAAGTCGTCCAGGCTGATGCGAATGCCGAGTGATTCCAGTGCGGCGATGTGTTCCATCACGCGTCGTGGATCGGTGGCTACTGCGGTCTCGGTGAGCTCGACGATCACTCGCGAGGGGTCGATACCATGGAACGCGAGCCGCTGCATGAACCACGTAGGCATCGACGGATCGCGCAGATTTCGGACCGAGACGTTGACGGCCATCGACAATCCAGCGGCGGCGTCACCCCACTGTGCCAGCTGCTCCACGGCTGCGTCGAACACCCACCGCGTGAGCGGACCGATCAACGCGGTCGTCTCGATGACGTGGACGAATTCACTCGGCGCAAGCAGCCCACGTTCGGGATGCCGCCAACGAACGAGTGCCTCGAACCCAACCAGAGCCGCCGTGTCCACGTCGAGTTTGGGCTGGAAGTGCAACTCGAAGTTCGAGCGCGCGACAGCCTGTCGGAGTTCAGCAACCAGGCCGAGTCGGGACACATCTGCGGGCTGGAGGTCGTCGTCGTAGCGAACGACTCCCCGACTGGCATCCTTTGCCGCATACAACGCGAGGTCAGCGTTGTGCAGCAGGTGATCGACATCCTCGCCGTGTTCGGGCCACTCGGCCCAACCAATGCTGGCGTCCGGCGTGACTGGGACATTGTCGAGTTCAAGCTCGACACCGATAACTTGCTGGATGCGGTCAAGAATCGCGCGGGCTTCCGCTCCGCCGACTCCGGGCAGCACCAGACCGAACTCGTCGCCGCCGAGGCGAGCCGCCGTGTCGCCCGGTCTGAGCTCGCGCAGCATTCGTTCAGCAACGCAATTCAGGAGGAGGTCGCCGTTGGCATGGCCCAACGTGTCGTTGACTTCTTTGAAACGATCGAGGTCGACGATCGCAACCGAAACCGCCGAACCGGTTCTTGCATGGGCGCCGAGCGCCTGAGCAACGCGATCAGCGAACAACGCCCGATTCGGCAAACCGGTAAGCGAGTCGTGGAGCGCAAGATGACGGTTGGCATCGCTCTGGCGATGAATACGACGTGTCACGGACCACAGGATCACGGCAACGACGATCCATAGGGCCAGTAGTCCGCTGAACAGTACGAGGTATGTACGACGCAACGACGATGCGGTGGACGCGGCGATCGGGTCGTATGCGATGTACATCTCGAGCACGCCGACGACGCCGAGTCCTCCGGTTCTCGCAACAATCGGCAGGTAGACCTCGATCGCGTCGACGCCGTCGCGGCGATTGCCGTCGACGACGTCAGATCCGAGCCGGGTACGCGCGGTGACCGTCTCACCAGCCAGCGCCTCCATCACATCGTCGCTGCTGTCCGGCAGGCCGATCGGAGCATCTGGATGCAACGCGTCGAACACGACGCGCCCGTCGACGGCTCTCAGCCGAAGCAAGAGTGCAGTTCCCTGCTGGATCAGGCCTGAAGTCACCGCTTCAAGATTTGACCGAATGGCAGGACTCAAGGCTGCAGACAGAACCGCACCGCCAACGTACGGCTCGACACCCGTCTCGTTGACCACCGTTGCTTGCAACACGGCCGTCGCTATGGCGTCCCTCTCGGCAGCCTGGCTCGTTGTACGCGTGAGTACAACTGCGAGCCCGAGAATGGGGATAAAGACCATTGTTGCGTATGCAATAAAACGACGCATTCCACGCCAGTTGTCCGATCCCACGTGTCTGTATCGACGCATTCACCCGAGGACTTGAGACTGTCGAGACAAACGAGTCGGCGAGACGAATCGGGCGACCCGTCCGAAAGGCGTGGACCTTGCCCCCCTCGCTACATTGGAAGGCGTGTCCAGCGGAGCCACTCACCCTGACCCACCGAGGGGGTTGGCGCATCGGCTGCGTCAGGCCAAGCGGTCGTCGCTTCGAGCAGCGATGATTGCCGACTTCCGCCAGGCCAACTGGCGGCGACGCATCGCTCTTGTCGGGGTTGTCATCTGGCTCGCCTATGAATGGGGTCCCGGCAATGAGACCGTCACGCCGTGGGTGCTCGTCAAGATCATTCACGAAAGCGCTGGCGCCGTGGTCATTCCCATCGCGGCCGGCGTCGGTTTCACGTTCACGACTCTGCAGCAACTTGCCTCGGGGCTCACTGCTCTGGCCGGATTCTCGACCTTCGATCGCACCTCGCTTGCGGCCTGGGAACTGCTCACAGGCAGATCGGTGGACCCGCCCGGAGCATGGAACCGCCTCGGTTTCTTCGCCCGCTGCGCCCTCGTGTTCGGACTGGGCACGACGGCTGTCGCGCTCATCCAAATCATGTCCACAGGGGAAACAGGCGTGCGTCGCCACGCACCCGTGATCTGGCGCAGCGCGTTGTTGTGTGGAACGCTCGTTGCCACTATCGGTGCTGGCGTGGCCTCGCTTGTGTACGTCGGCCGACGGGTTGACGCAATCTCGAGCGGGACTGAATGGATACTGAGATTGCTGGGAAATCCATTGTTCTGGTTGGGTCTGCTCGTGGTCGGTACTGCGGCGCAATTCGTGTTGCACCGGTTCAGTGCCGACACCGCCGAGGCACAGGAAAGTGAACCGCCGGGGCTCGACTGATTTCTCAAGTTTGTGTCAATGATGCCGATCACAATTCGTGCAGAAAGCTCGCCACACGCCTCGCGGCCCCGACGAACTTTCTCCAGTCCGAGCAAGCAAACACAACCGCGGCGGGCCAGAGAAAGGTACTCAGCGTCGCGCACACTTCGAGATCGCACCCATCGATGGCGTTGCGTCCGACGACGATGACGCCGCTCTTGCGACGGCGAGCGGCCGGATTACATGGATCGTTCTCGCTGCGTTCTGTGCCGTCATCGCTGCTCACGCAGCTGGATTGCTCTTTGGCATGGCCTACCCGGCGATCACCGCCGCAGGCGTTGTGTCCGCGACAATTGGGCTTCGTCGGCACCGCCCGGCGCTGCAGTGGCCGTGGTGGGCATTCGTGGCAACTGGTGTGCTGTGGACCATTTCTGGCGCAGTCGGCGACATCACCCAATCCAATGGTGACCTGACCGCCAGTCGGTCACTCCTTCCGGATCTCTTCGCCCTGCCGGGCTACGCGCTATTCGGCACTGCGCTGTACGGGCTCTTGCGAGCCCGGCGCGGGCATAGCGAGCCCGGTGCACTGCTCGACGGCATCGTGCTCGGCGCTGGCGCTCTGCTCATCGTCAACCAGCTGATCATCACCCCCACACTCGACATCAAGGGCACGTGGATCTTCGCTCGCGTCGCTGTTTCGATTTACCCCGCAATTTCGATGTGTCTTCTGGTGCTCGCAGCGAGGCTGGCCTTCGCTGGAGGTGATCGATCACCAGCGTTCCGGCTTTTGCTCGCAGGAACCCTCTGCCTGCTGTTCGGCGACGTGGTTTACGCCCTCGGCGAAGTACACCAATTCGTGTTTCCGCAGGCGTTGCTCGAGGTGCCGTACCTGTTCGTTCCGGCGTGCATCAGCGCGGCCGTGCTGCACCCCTCAATTCGCTTCGTCGCCCGCGCGAACCAACGTCGGGTCAACACACTCGGCCATGGTCGCCTGATCGCCGTTGGAGCCGCGTTGCTGGCCCCAATCGTGATCATCGCGACACACAACGCGAGGAGCATTCTGGTTTCGATCGTGCTGTGCCTCGTTCTCGCAGTCAGCGCGATCTTGCGCCTTGCGAGCGCGATGAAGGAACAAGCAGAGCTCGAGGCCCGCCTGTTCCATCAGGCCACGCACGATGAGCTCACCGGCCTCCCGAGCCGGACTCTCATCCTCACGCACATCGACCAGATGCTGGCAACGTCGTCGCGTGCGGACAAGCCGGTCGCGGTGATGTTCATCGATCTCGACCAGTTCAAGTTGGTTAATGACTCAATGGGCCACAGTATGGGCGATCAGTTGCTCGTCCAGTCATCAAAACGTATTGCGTCGTGCCTGCGACCCGGCGACGTGGTCGGGCGGATCTCGGGCGACGAGTTCATTGTCGTGGTCGGCTTGGATGCAATGGGCGCGTTCAGCTTCGCCGAGCGGATCCGGCGTTCACTCAGTGACAGCTTCTTCCTCGACTCCGGTGAGGTGTTCATCTCGGTGTCGATTGGTGTGACCGTGGCAGTACCAAGCGACGGAACGATTGCCGCGACGCTCATCCAAGAGGCAGACACTGCGATGTACCGCTCGAAGGACAGCGGCCGCAACCGTGTCACGCTCTTTGACTCATCGATGCGCGAGCGCGTCGCCCGCCGCGTGGAACTCGAACGTCGGCTGCGACACGCCCTCAACGAGCGCCAGTTCGCCGCGTTCTATCAGCCTCTGGTCTCACTGCCGAACGGTCGCGCCTATGGTTTCGAGGCACTCGCGCGCTGGCAAGAGGACGGCCAGATGATCTCACCTGCAGAGTTCATTCCGATCGCCGAGGAGTCTGGGCTGATCGTTTCGCTCGGCGCATTCATGCTCGACGAAGCATGTCGCGATATCGCAATCTGGCGCAAGATCATCCCTGGCGGCGAGCGGCTGTATGTCACCGTCAACCTGTCGGCACGACAAATTCGTGAGAGCGACATCGTCGACACCGTTGCCGAAACACTCGAGCGGTACCACCTGCCCGGGCAGGCTCTGTGGCTGGAGATCACCGAAAGCGTGATGATGGAGGACTCGGTCCTGACTGCATCGGTGATGGCTGGATTGAGGGCGCTCGGGGTCAGGCTCGCCGTTGATGATTTCGGCACCGGGTTCTCGTCGCTGTCGTACCTGAAGCGGTTCCCTGTGTCGTCGGTGAAGATCGACCGCTCATTCGTGACTGGCCTCGGCAAACACGAAGACGACTCATCGTTGGTCAGCGCAATCATCGCCATGGGCTCGGCACTCGACCTCAGCACCATCGCCGAAGGCGTGGAGACCGAAGAAGAGGCACAGCACCTCTACTCGCTCGGTTGCCGGCAGGCACAGGGATATTTGTTCAGCAAGGCTGTTGCCGCCAGCGAAGTACCGTCGACGCTGCGTCGACTCGGGGTGGCAACGAATCCGAAACCACCCTCCGCTCGGCGTTGCACGACAACCTCAACTCGGGGTTGATGTCACCGAGAAAGATGTGGAGGGATCGGTTCGGGCAGCTTGGCCACATACCAGGTCTGCCGATCGAGCACCTCGACATCTGAATGCGGAAAGCGCTCGGCGATCCGCTTGGTGAGTTCATCGGTGTCGAACATCAGCCGATTGAATTCGCACACATCGAAAACGAGAATGCCTGCATCGAGCGCCGGCACTTGCCATAGTTCGGTGTACAACCGGCCAAACAGGGTGCGGCCGCGTAGCGCCTGGCTCACCATGACGAGCATCCCGCAGTAGATCGCGTCTCGTGCTGCGTGCTCTGGATAGCGAGATCTGAGGAAGTCGGGAGAGATCTCGGTGACGTCCTCGAGGCTGTTCGTGACCAGGGCAAGGCCGACAGGTTGACCCTCCTGCCAGCCGACAATCTTGTGGATGCGAGGGTTGGCGAGCTGAGCGAGAACTTCTTCGTGGCTGTCGAAGTGACGCAGGATTGCGAGTGACTTCAGCGGCTCGAAGTTATCCCGATACGCCTCCCAAAGCGCCTCGGCCGGCTCACCAGTCATCACCATTTCGTGAGTGATGGTGATGGGCGGCGCAGGTGCGTGCTGATCGATGATCGAGCCCACGTTGGGCGCAGGCAACCCGGTTTCGACATCAGTGGGTGTCGCGATCGGCTCAGCGGGTGAAGCCTGGGACGCGTCGTGGGCGGCACCGCGCCCAGCACGCGCGCGCGTCGTGGACGGGGTCGATTTATGTGCCGCTCTGGGCTTGCTCTGCGCCACAGCAGACAAGAATAGTTGCCGACTTTTCGCGATATGGGGATGCCCGGCACCCATGATGTGGCCAACCGTCGCGATCGCGTGGGCTGAAGAATGATGTCGGCGCTAACGCAGCTTTGGTGTGACCCGGACCTTGCTCTCGAAGGCCTTCTGCCCTTGCGCGTACGCTGCCTGGCTCATCCCGTGCGCGAGGATCGCCGACGCCATCGACTTCGCTTGGCTCGGGGAAAGATCCCGTGCAGCCCAGATGGCCCGCAAGGTCGTCTGGACAGCCAGCGAGGGCTGGGATGCAATTGCCTGTGCCAGTTCGATTGCTGTGGGCAGCAACGCGCCAGATTCAGTGACCTCGCTGACAAGCCCCATTCGCAATGCCGTCGCAGCAGTGATCTTCTCGCTCGCGCCAACCAGTGACATCCGCAACAGATCGCCGAATGGCATTCTGTGCATCATCTTCATCGGCTCGTACACGGCGGGCATTCCGTAGGTGACGTGCGGATCGAAGAAGGTGGCGTGCTCGGCGGCGAGGATGATGTCGGCCTCGGCGAGGATGTAGAACGCTCCCCCGCAAGCCATGCCATTGACCGCGGCGATGACCGGCTTCCACAGATCGCATGACTTCGGACCGAGATCGTCGCCAGGATCGTCGTACATGAACGGGTTGCTGGTGCCGAACAGCGTGCCCTCTACAGCGGTCATCGGCTGGTTGCGATCGATGCCGACACAGAACGCTCGGTCGCCCGAGCCCGTCACGACCGCGGCATTGATCGAGTCGTCGGAGCGCATATCGCGCCAGACGCTGCGAACCTCGTCTTGCATCGCCTGGTTGAACGCGTTCAGTACGTCTGGACGGTCCAACGTGACGACGAGCACGGAACCCGACTGCTCAACGGAAATGGTTGTGTACGACGACATCTGTTCTCCAAGGTCACCGGTCTGCGTATGTTGACCCTAGAGAGTCCGTCAGCAAAAACGTGCAACCGTGCCTGAGGCGGGGCCGATCTCAACGAATCAATCCGGCGACAGAGTCATGGTCTGATGCTTGAAGCCTCCGTCAATGTGCAGTACTGCGCAGTCGGCCTCCTCACTCACTGCAAACCATTGAACCGGCTCGAACGCTGGCGATCCCTGATGAGAACCGTCTCTCACGTCGAACTGGGCGCCGTGGAGCAGGCACGTCAACAGGTTCCCTCGCAAGCGACCTTCGGACAACGGCGTGTTGCGATGAGAGCAGTTGTTCTCCACTGCATGGAGCTGTCCTGCCACGCGACACACCACGACACCGAAAATGCCAATGTCTGCGAATACCCGAAACTCGCCGTCGCCCAGATCGCTCAGGTCTCCGAGTTCCCACTGGGCACCTAACATGTCGCCAAGCGTAGTGCTACCCACATGCGCGCTGATGATCGACCTGTGGGGTATCGCTAGCGTTGTCGAACATGACCGAACTCGAGATCCGGTGCTGCATCGAGAACGCGCTGCGGAGTTACTGCCGCGGGATCGATCGTCTCCACTCCCCATCTCTCGAAGCCGCGTTCCACCCGGGCGCGATGCTCGTCGACTATGGGCCAGCGCCACTCACGATCGAGGTGTTCGTGCAGTATGCCCTCGTCTCACTCGGCAAGCGGTTCGTCGCCACTCAGCACCGATTGAGCAACATCACCGTCGAGCTCGTCGGCGACGCCGTCGCGCGAGTCGAGTCCTACGTGTTGGCGTTCCATGTGGAAGACGGCGATGGCGAACCACGACTTCATACGTTCGCCGGGCGCTACATCGACCGGTTCGAGGAACGAGATGGGGCCTGGAAGATCGCACGACGCGACCTGCGCTACGACTGGTCGACGGTTGCGGCGATGAGCGATGGAATGACAGGCACGTGGATCGCCAGTGGCCGCGACGGATCGGCGGACCCAATCTTCGATTGACGTCAGCCCCCGGGGGCGTAGCCGCCCGCCTCGAGGAACTCGCACACTCGACGTTGAAGGTGACGTGTGCGAACCTCTTGGTAGTTCCCCAGCGTCTGCGCACGCTTGTGGCTTGATCGGAAGCCACGAGTTTGAGCGGCCAAGTTAGCCGTGTCCTGGTCGTAGACGCGACCGAGCCCGCCGAGTCCGGGGGCGAGTGAGTAGCTGTCGTCAACGCCGAGCTCGACGACGACAGGGGGTGGCGGCGCATCCCCGCCCGAAGGACGTGGGCGCAGCATCAATAGGTCGAACCAGCTGTGGTCAACGTCATCGGGATCGGGTCGGAATCTGTACACCATCGGCAACGAGAGGCCCGGGAAGAAGAATCCGTTCGGGAAGCAGAAGTACTCGATGGAGTCGAGGGTGATCGATTCGCTGAGGTGCGAGAAGTCGCGACCGTAGGCGGCGCCCATCTGCTGCTGGACGTATTTGGCGTAGAAGTCGCGGGCACGTACGCCATCGGGCAACTCGATGGGTGGCTGACCGCGACGGAGGTTGCCGGTGAGGTTGTCCAGCAACTGTTGCTCGGTTCGCGGATTCGATCGTTGCGCGCTCTCCAGACCGGTCGTATGGATGAACCGACTGACGTTGGGTTCGAACACGTCGTACTGCGTCG
>JAYTWP010000469.1:0-12916 GCA_043743395.1 Actinomycetota bacterium
CTGAGACGGAGTCCATCGAATGCTTGTGGGCTCGTCACCTCATGCACCAGATGCAGATCGATGTAGAGCAAGTCGGGTTCGTCGGGCGCCTGATGCACGACGTGGCGGTCCCAGACCTTTTGGGGGAGCGTCGAAGCCATTGCGTCTGTCTCACTTTCTGAGATAACCTTCTCGTGTGATGGACAGCATATCTGGGGTTGGCGTACTCGACAAGGCCGTGGGCGTGTTACGCGCGTTGAGGTCCCACGGTCCGCTCGGCCTCGCTGATCTTCAGACTGCGACTGGCCTTCCGCGCGCTACGGCGCATCGTCTCGCCGTAGCGCTGCAAGAGCACGGCTTGGTGAGGCGCGATGTCGCAGGGCGCTTCTGTCTCGGTTTCGAGCTCATCGCAATGGGTCATGCAGCCGCCGACGGCTTTCTGTTGGGCGAGATCGCCCGCCCGACATTGGTGGCTTTGCGGGACAGTACCGCCGAGAGCGTGCAACTGTTTGTGCGCGAGGGCGATGAACGTCGCTGCGTCGTATCGCTGCAGTCACCTCACGGGTTGCGTTGGATCGTGCCAGAGGGCGCCCGGCTGCCGCTTGGTATCGGGTCGGCCGGGCGGATCCTGCTTGCCACGCGTCAGGTGCATTCGACAAAGGATCAGTGGGTGGAAAGTGTCGAGGAGCGCGAACCCGGCGTTGCCTCCGTCTCAGCGCCCGTGTTCGGTCGAGATGGTGCAGTGCTCGCCGCAGTCAGTATCAGCGGCCCCGTCGAGCGGCTCACTCGCCAACCCGGCAAACGCTTCGGACGCGCTGTGGCAGAAGCCGCTGGCGCAGTCTCACTGGCGTTGACCCAATCGAATGCAGGCTCCGATAGCTAGTGGCTCCACGGCAGTCGCTGCGACCAGACGCGAACACGATGAGCGCACGACGCGAGTACCTAACGAATTTCCGGTTGCGCGCCGCGCGAGCACTCAAGGCGGCGTGCACGAGACCACACTGAACATCGCTGTCTGGCTTGAACGACGCCTTGATATGTCGCTCGGTTTTCACTTTCCAGCTGCTCGCCTGTATGGCATCGTGGTCAACGATCCTCTTGGGTTGATCGATGACCTAGGGCAGGCTGCACGGACGAGCTTCATCGACGAATCGGCCGATGTCTACGAACTCCTCACCGGATCGGCTGGGGTGGTCGCTCGATCATTCGATGCCGCCGCTGTGGTGACGGCGGGGTGGGCAGCGCCGTTGGGCGGTGACGCCGGTTTGGAGTATCGGGCGAGCCGTCATCCGCAACGACGACGCGTTCGCGCCGTTGCCGTCGTGAGTGATGAGGGAGTCGCGAGCCTGATTCGTTTCGAGGACGAACCTGACCACGTCATTGGCCAAGCCACGAGAGGTTCGGGCGAGATGGTGGACGTATTGGAAGCAATGTGGTTCGGTGATCCGACTCAAGTCGCAGAACCCACCAAAGGAGGCGCCCGGCGAGTGGCCGACGCCTACTCAGAAGTTCGAAACTGCCGGCGCTGGCCCTAGCGCGTGTGTTGTCGCTATTTGGTGGCGGCGACGAGGTCGATGACAAGGATCAGGTCGGTGACTGCCGGCAATGAGTTCTGTGTGTTGCCAGCCGAGCCGAAGCCCTTGTCGGACGGCACGATGACGAGTCGGCGGCCGCCGACTTTCATGCCGACGATGCCTTTGACAAGACCGGGGATCGTGTCGGTCGTGAGTTTGATCTTGGCGGCCTTACCGGTGGTCCACGTGGTCTGCAGCAGCGCAGCAGTATCGCCGCGATAGGCGCTGATCTGCACGTACGCCGTACCGTCGGCAACGGCTTCGTCACCGGTACCGGCCACCAACTCGGTGATGGCGACCTTCGTGGCGCCGACGCTGGTGGGAATGCTCACCTTCGGCTGATCTGCCGGGTTCGCGTTGGGCACGTTGACACCAGGCGTGATCGAAAGGACATCGATCACGAACGTGAGAGCATCGCCGGCCTTGATGACCTTGCCCTGCGGGTTGTTGCCATAGGCGAGGTCGGCAGGGATGTCGAGCTGGCGACGTCCGCCGACCTTGGTGCCGATGAGTCCCTGATCCCAACCCGCAATGACGCTGCCCCCACCGAGTGTGAATGGAAACGCTTGACCGCGGTCGTAGCTGTTGTCGAACTCGGTGCCGTCGGCTGAACGCACACCGACGTAGTTGACGGTGATCTCGTCGCCCTTCTTGGCAGCGTCTCCGGTGCCCTCGACGAGGTCGGTGATCACGAGTTTTGTCGGTAGTGCCGCCGGGATCTTGACAGCGGGCTTTGTGGGCCCGCCGCTGGCATTCGGATCTGTCGTACCCGAAGCGCCGGTGCCCGCTGAGCCGGTGCTCGTCGACGGAGTTGTGCCAGCGGTGGCTTTTGGAGTGCTGCTCGCGCATCCTGCAAGCAGGGCAAGACTGAGAAGCACTGAAACGGGTGACAAACGACGCATTTGAGTGACGTTATCGGGGGTTATGTGCACTGCGGTACGCGCCCGGGCTCATCCCAACGACGCGTCGAAACTGGCGGGTGAAGGCACTTTGGTCGTAGTAGCCGCACTCGGTGGCGATCTGGGAAACGGTGAGATCGGTGGTGCGCAGCCGTCGAATCGCCTCTTCGAGACGGAGCCGGAGCATGAGCTGCTTGGCCGACAAACCGAGAGCGCGCTTTGTAGCGCGCTCAAGTTGCGTCACGGTGAGCCCCACTGCCCGGGCGAGGTCGGCCACCGCGATCTGCTCGGTGCATTTACTTCGCGCGAATGCGACGGCCTCAGCCACGCGAGCATGTGCGCCACCCGCGTCGGAGGGCGCACGCAGATCGACGGACACGCTTGCGATTCCAGAGGGTGACCCAGATGGGCCAAGCACCGTCTTACTCGTGACGTACCAACCCATCGAGCCGTCGGGGCGCAGGATCAGCTCAAGTTCGTTGCGCAACGCCTCGCCGGTGGACAACACCTTGGCGTCCTGACGTTCGTACGATTCGGCTAATTCGGCTGGAAAGAGGTCCCGTGCAGTGCATCCGATGATCTCGGCCACGGTCGCCCGGCCAGCCCGATCAGCAAAGGCCTGATTCACGGCGACATAGCGTCCGTCGAGATCCTTGACGCAGAACATCACGTGCGGCACATCGGTGAGCAGCTCGGCGAGCGCGTTCGTGATGGCACGAGGTGATTCACTCATCCGTTGCATCATGACCCAAAAGAGGTACGAACGGCGCACATCGTGCGTCGCGTTGGTCCAAGACCGAGGGTGTTCGATGGTGTCATGGAGAACTCGCCCGAAGTTGTGATGGTTGATCGTGCCGTAGCTCTCGCTGAACGGCTGCTCGCTGAATCGCACAGGATCTCCACGCGTGCGGAGCGCCGTCAGCTGCGCCGGCTCGGGCGATTGATCAACGACGAACGTGGTCGAGAGCTCGTCCAGATGCTGACCGATGAGGTGTTGCGAATCCACGATCACTCACGCGCCGCGAAGCGCTTTCGCGATGTGGTTCGCACCGTTGGCGTGCCATCCTCGTTGGGTCGTGCTGATGCCGTGATGCTGCGCGTCGGTGCGGCGCTCGCGGTGCATATGCCCAGTGTGCTCATGCCGCTCGTGAGCCGTCGCATCCGCAACGAGACCCGCGGTGTGGTGCTGTCGTCGCTTGACCCTGCGTTCGCGGACCACGTGAAGGCCCGCTCGCGGCAAGGCGTTGGCCTGATCGTCAATATTCTCGGTGAGGCGATTCTGTCCGACGCCGAAGCTGCGGCACGACTCGCTGCGGTACGCGCGCGTCTTGCTCGCACGGACGTGAACTATGTGTCGGTCAAGATTTCGGCGCTGTGCGCGAACCTCGATCCGTTGGCCTTCGATGACAGCGTTGATCGGGTCAGCGCGTGCCTGCGGCTGCTGTACGGGGACGCACTCGCAAAGCCTTCACCGGCCTTTGTGAATCTCGACATGGAGGAGTTCAAGGATCTCGCGCTCACCGTGGAAGCGTTCACGCGGGTGCTCGACGAGCCCGAGTTCTTGTCGATGAATGCTGGCATCGTGCTTCAGTCGTATCTGCCCGATTCCCATGCCGCCTTGGAGCACCTCGGCGAGTGGGCCGTGGCTCGGCGGCGCCGCGGGGGAGGGCGGATCAAGGTGCGTCTCGTGAAGGGCGCCAATCTCGCGATGGAGCATGTTGACGCCGAGATGCACGGTTGGAAGCAGGCTCCATACTTCAGCAAGGCCGACGTCGACGCGAGTTACAAGGCGTTGCTCGACTCCGCTCTGCGAGTGGAGTGGGCAGACGCTGTGACGGTCGGCCTGGCGAGTCACAATCTGTTCGACATCGCGTGGGCACTCGTGTTGCGTGACGATCTTGCCGACCCGGCGCGGATCGAACTCGAAATGCTCGAAGGGATGGCGCCAGCGCAGGCACGCGCGGTGAATGGTGCGGCGCGCGGCCTGCTGTTGTATGCCCCGGTTGTCGCTCCAACGGAGGTCGACTCGAGCATTGCTTACCTGTCGCGTCGACTCGACGAGAACACGTCACCAGAGAACTTCCTCCGATCGCTCTTCACACTGCAACCCGGTACGCCGGAATTTGTCGAGCAGGAGCAACGCTTCCGCGTCAGCGTTGCAACACGCTCGGCAGTCAACACCACGAGTCACCGCAGCGAAATCGTCAAGTACGTGCCGACGCCCACGTTCCAGAACGCCGCTGATTCAGACTTCACGGTTGCTGCAATGAGGGCCCGCCTGCACACGGGTGAGGCAGTGCCCTCGTCGGCCGTACCGTTCACCGGAACCGTCGAAGAAGTTGAGGCCGTCATGGCACGCGCAGTCGAGGCGGCGAGCCGGTGGGCGACCGCACCACTCGACGAGCGAAGGGCGCTGCTCGATGCTGTCGCGGCGCATATGGAAGATCACCGTTTTGATTCGCTCGCCGTGATGGCTGATGAAGCTGGCAAGACGGTGCGCGAGGCAGACCCGGAGATCAGTGAGGCGATCGACTTCGCGCGGTACTACGGGGCGCAGGGCGCGCAGTTTATTGCGGAATTGCGCAACGCGGGGGTCACGGTCGCGCCGCGGGGTGTTGTGGTTGTGGTTGCGCCATGGAACTTCCCGTACGCGATTACCGCAGGTGGTGTCGCTGCCGCGCTCGCTGCGGGTAACGCCGTCGTGTTGAAGCCGGCGCCGGAGACTCGCCGAACCGCATGGGCACTGGTAACGCAGATGTGGGAAGCAGGTGTGCCGCGCGATCTCTTGCAGTTCGTCGCGTGCGACGACAATCACGTTGGTCAACGCCTCGTGACCCATGAGGCCGCGTCGACTGTGGTGCTCACAGGCTCATATGACACGGCCAAGTTGTTCATGGGTTGGAAGCCCGACATGCGCCTGCTCGCCGAGACAAGCGGCAAGAACGCGCTGGTCATCACGGCAGCTGCCGATATGGACGCTGCATTGCGCGATCTCGTTCGCTCAGCATTTGGTCACGCCGGCCAGAAGTGCTCCGCGGCAAGTTTGGCCATCGTCGAGGCATCGGTCTACGACGATCCGTCGTTTCATCAGCGCCTCAGCGACGCAGTTCGCAGCTTGCGCGTCGGTTGGCCCTCGGACCCTGCAACATGGATGGGGCCACTGATCAACGCGCCAAGTGGACCTCTGGCGCGTGCGCTGACCGTGCTCGACGCAGGTGAGTCCTGGCTGGTGAAGCCCGAACCACTCGGCGACGATGCGCAGCGCTTGTGGTCTCCCGGTGTCAAGGTCGGCGTGCGGCCGGGGTCGTGGTTCCACATGACCGAATGCTTTGGACCAGTGCTTGGTGTGATGCGCGCCAACGACGTGAACCACGCCATCGAGCTGCAGAACGCGACGCCGTACGGGCTGACCGGCGGCATCCATTCGCTCGATCCGGCCGAGATTCGTCACTGGCTCGACAACGTTGAGGTCGGCAACGCCTACGTGAATCGCCACATCACCGGTGCAGTCGTGCAGCGTCAACCCTTTGGGGGCTGGAAGCGTTCGTCGGTTGGTTGCGGGGCAAAGGCGGGCGGTCCCGATTACGTTCTGTCGCTGTCGACGGTGAGCGTGGGTGGCCCGATCGATGTGGCTGAAGCAAATGCATCATTCGCACTGTGGTGGCAGAACTGGTTTGGCACGCAGCATGATCCGAGCGGTCTGATGAGTGAGCGCAATGTGCTGCGCTATCGACCGCTCGGACCGGTTGTACTACACGTTGGCCCAGCGACTCCGCCAGCGATGGTGAACGTGGCGAAGGCCGCTGCGATCAGGTGTGGTGTTGCGCTCACGGTGTCCGACACATCTGTCGAATCGGAGGAAGTCCTCAAACGCCACATCGTTGCGGCCGGCGTCGAGCGGGTCAGAAGCCTTGTTGAGTGCAGCAACGGTCTCCGACTGTGGCTGATCGAGCATTCCATCGGACTTGATGAAGCAGCAGTGTCGAGCAACGGTCGGATCGAACTTCACCATTGGCTGAAGGAGCAAGCCATCAGTGAAACCACCCATCGTTACGGACGGATCACGACGTCGGTCCTCGACTCGCGTTGGTGACCTCGCGACGGCGAGTCCACGAGGCTTCTGCCTCACCCATCGGTGTGGATGGCGCGGCGCTCATCCGTGGCCAGAGCTCTTCGGAGATCCGCCGGTAGTTACCCGTGGCGCGTAACTCGCCGAGGATCGCATAGAGACCAAGGTTGATTCGTTGGATGAACACGAACGACTTCGGCACGGTCGCGTACTGCGAAATGGGGCTTGTGCGATCGAAGGTGTGGCGCACGATCTTCGAGCTGTACTCAGGCGTCCAGGTCATCACGCGGTCATCGCGAACCGCTTCGTAGAACTGCGAGAAGTACCGTCCGGCGGCTGCGGTGTCGATCGGTGCGTTCCGAGCGAGCATGCCCGCATCCTCGATGATGCGACGGAACTCATCGTCGTCATGACGCACGGCAGCGGCCTGCACCATCGATTCGAACGTATTCAGCTCGGCGTCGGTGAAGTGTTTGACCAGTCCGAAGTCGAGAAAGGTGACGCGGCCGTCACCATGAAAGAGGTAGTTGCCCGGGTGCGGATCGCCGTTGAAGGCCTTGAACCGGTACAAACTCCTGAATACGAACCGAAAGATGCACTCTGCTGCCAGATCGCGCTCGCGCTGATCCCAGGTGAGCAGTTCTTGCCACGTCGACCCGACGACCAACTCAGTGGTGAGCACGCGCGGCGAACAGAGGTGGTCGATCACCTCGGGAACACGGATGTAGGGGTGGCCGCAGTAGTACGCGTGGAAGGCGCGTTGATTGTGGGCCTCGAGTTCGTAGTCGAGCTCCTCGGACAACCTCGCCTTGATCTCCTCGACCATGTCCGATGGATCGAGGCCACCGAAGCTCTGCTTCAGGATGACCCCGAGAAATTCGGTGTTGCGCAGATCGGCGGTGATGGCTGCGTCCACGCCCGGGTATTGCACCTTCACGGCCACGGCCCGTTCGAGGCCGGTTGCGGGGTCGATGATGATCGCGCGGTGCACTTGACCGATCGAGGCCGCCGCGATGGGCTCGGGGTCGAACTCGACGAAGAGTTCGTTGATCGGTGAACCGAGCTCGCGCTCGACTGCCTGAATGGCGAGTTCAGAACTCATCGGCGGCGCGTTCGATTGCAGCTGTGACAACGCAATACGTAAGGGCGCAGGCAAACCCTCGTCGAGGTAGCTGGCCATCTGGCCGAGCTTCATCAGCGCGCCTTTCATCTCGCCGAGCCGTTCAGCGATCTGATCCGCCGTCTTCAACTCGCGTGCCCGGTCGAGCGCGATTCGTCGCTCCGTATTCGCGAAGACCTTTCGTGCCGACGTGGTTGCATATGACGCGCCGACCTGCATGCCGAGCTTGGCGAGTTGGCCGTTTCGTCCGGTACGACCGCGGCGCGCGATGGCATGCGCGCCGCCATCCGTACGACGCAAGCGGACGAACAAAGCCGTTGCACCGATACCGAGTGACAGCGCCGCGATCATGCCAGCCACGATCGAGCGAGAGGTCGGCCTTCGCCACCGCGTTTTGCAACGTCTCATGACAATGGGCCGGTCACGCAAGCACACCAGCGCGCTCGCATACCGAGTGCACCGCCCGAATCAGCGTGGGTACGAATCGGTCAGCGTTGGCGATGCACGCATCGTGGTCGCCATCCACACGAAATGCTTCGGCACCATGGATGGATTCGAAGAGTCGAACTTGCCGGCGTACCGGCACGACGCTGTCGCGCATCGTGATCAGCACCGATGTCGGCACGTCGACGCCTTCCAACCAGTGCCTCGACGAGAAGTTGCCGATCGCGCGGCCGGCTTCGAGCACCGTACGCCACTCATGGCGGGTGGCCTGCTCGACCGCCCACGGTTCCCATTCGCTCGACTTGCGCTGGAGGTAGAGCTGTTGGGTCAACCAGAGACGCGCCTGCGCTGGCGCCAGCCGAGACAGTGCAGCCAGCCCGGACAGCCCAGCAAACGAGAGCTTTTCTTCTCGGCTCGACGCGAATGAACCAGCAGTGGCGCACAGGGCCAGGCCGAGCACTCGCTCTGGATGCTGCTTCCAGATGAGCTGTGCGATGGGCCCGCCCATGCTGTACCCAACAGGAATGAATTTGTCGACGCCAAGTGCATCGGCGAGGGCGACGGTGTCGTCTGCGCAGTCGCTCAGACGGAAAACCTTGCGACTGCGGATTCCGCCGCCGTGTCCGCGGTGATCGAGGGCCACGACGCGGAAATGCTCGGCAAGTGGGAAGTAGCTGGTGAACCAGTTGAGATCGGCGCTCGCTGTCCACCCGTGCAACAAGATGATGCACGGTGATGTCGGCGATGGGCCAGCGAGTTCGCGGATGAAGGTGGTGCCGCGCCCGTCGAGTTCGATCTCGCGGCCTGGAGGAAGTCGGGGTTCGGGTACTCCGCCGCCATCACGAAGGGCCATCTAGGCGGGCCCCACATGCAGGATCTGGACCTTAAGCTCGCCGTTCGGTGCTGCATATTGCACCCATGAACCCACAGTCGAGCCGAGCAGTGCGCTGCCGAGCGGTGAGCCCGGGCTGACGATGTCGAAACCGTCGAGGCGCTCTTCGACATGGCCGATGATGTAGATCTCTGCCATGTCGTGCGTGTCGCCCTCGTACACGATCGTGATTTTTTGGCCGACGCGTACTTCGCCCTCGGGCCCAGACTCGACGACTTCGCCGTTCTCGAGCAGGTATTCGAGCTGACGGATGCGGCCCTCCATGTGACCTTGCTCATCCTTGGCAGCGTGGTAATCGCCGTTCTCCTTGAGGTCGCCCATTTCGCGGGCGCGCTCGATCTTTTCAGCAACGGCAAAACGGCCGCGCGTACTGAGATCGTCGAACTCGGCCTGCATGCGGTCATATGCAGCTCGGGAGAACTGGTGCTTTGCCATCCCCGAAAGGATATCTGTGCCCGGTCAACGTGCGTGTGCGGGTTTGTGTCTCCTACGATGCGTGCCCTATGACGCATCGGATAGCGGTAATCGGCGGCGACGGCATCGGCCCAGAGGTCACGGCACAGGCACTGAAGGTACTACGTGCTGCTGGGGTGGGTATCGAGACGACTGATTTCGATCTCGGTGGGGCCCGCTATCTACGTGATGGCGAGATTCTGTCCGACCCCACACTTGAACAACTGCGTACCTTCGACGCGATTCTGCTCGGTGCCGTCGGAACGCCCGACGTGCCCCCAGGGCTCATCGAGCGTGGACTGCTGCTAAAGATGCGCTTCGAGCTCGATCTCTACATCAATCAGCGCCCGTTCGTGGGCACCGCTCCTGGTCATACCGAACCGCACGACTTCATCGTGATTCGCGAAAATACCGAAGGCCCGTACGTCGGCGAAGGTGGTGTGCTGCGGCGCGGAACCATGCATGAGGTCGCGACACAGGGAAGCGTCAACACCCGTATGGGGGTCGAGCGTTGCATCCGGTACGCCTTCGAACTCGCCGCAGGCCGCGAGCGTAGACACGTCACGCTCGTGCACAAGACCAACGTGCTCACCTTCGCCGGCGATCTGTGGCAACGCACGTTCAACATCGTGGCTTCCGAATTCCCACAGGTGGGCACGGCGTACAACCACGTCGATGCCGCGTGCATCTATTTCGTGCAAGACCCGCAACGCTACGACGTCATCGTCACCGACAACCTGTTCGGTGACATCCTTACCGACCTCGGTGGCGCCGTCAGCGGGGGCATCGGGTTGGCATCGTCGGCCAATCTCAATCCGGCCCGCACCGGACCCTCGATGTTCGAGCCGGTGCACGGCTCGGCTCCCGACATCGTCGGCACCGGCAAGGCCAATCCCACGGCTGCGATTCTCAGCGCTGCACTCATGCTCGACTTCCTCGGAGAGTCGGCTGCAGCCGATCGGGTCCGCGCCGCGTGCGCCAATCCTGTTACCGGTAGCACCAGCCAGATCGCCGATTCCATCGTCGCACGGCTCGTGCACTGATCTAGCGTGACACCACTCGCACCGATCTGGGGCGCCATCGCGAAAACGAAACAAGGGGAACGCAATGCCGATCCAAACCACTCCGAAGATCTGGATGAACGGCGAGCTCGTCGACTGGGACAAGGCTCAGATTCACGTGCTCACGCACACGCTGCATTACGGCACGGGCGTGTTCGAAGGTATTCGTGCGTATGAAACTGCCGAGGGGCCAGCGGTCTTCCGGCTGACCGAGCACATCAAGCGCTTGTTCAACAGCGCACACATTCTGGGTATGGAGATTCCGTACACCGTGGATGAACTGATCGACGCCACCAAGGCCACGGTGGCAAGCACCGGCCTCCCGGGTTGTTACGTGCGTCCGATTGCTTACTACGGATATGGCGAGATGGGCCTCAACACCCTTCCCTGCCGAACCGACGTGGCCATCGCTTGTTGGCCATGGGGTGCCTATCTCGGAGACGACGCCGTCACCAAGGGCGTGCGGATGAAGATCAGTTCGTGGACGCGCCACGATCACAACACCATGCCACCCGCAGCCAAGACCGTTGGCAACTACGTCAACTCATCGCTTGCCAAGGTGGAAGCGCTCAAGGCCGGATATGACGAAGCGATCATGCTGGCGCCGAACGGGCTCATTGCCGAGTGCACGGGCGAGAACATCTTTGCGGTGCGAAATGGCATCATCATCACCCCGCCCCTGTCGGCCGGCGCGCTCGAGGGCATCACCCAAAACACCGTCATGACCATCGCTCGCGACCTGGGCTACGACGTTCGCGTCGACAACCTGGCGCGCAGTGACCTGTACATCGCCGAGGAGATCTTCGTGTGCGGTACCGCAGCAGAGGTCAGTAGCGTCAACTCGGTGGACGATCGCAAGGTTCCATGTCCGGGACCGATCACCAAGCAGATCGCCGAGATCTACCTCGACACGGTCAAGGGCAAGGTCGATCGCTACAAGCATTGGTGCGAGCTGGCGGTCTGAGCATTCAGGGCCGCAGCGCCGCAGCGCCCGAGTGGGTGCGTGCGCGCTGCGGCCGCCGAGGTCGAAATGCCCTGAAAGCGTCGAGCCGGGCCGAACGCGTCGAAATGACCTGAAAACGGTGACCGCCCTAGGCTGCGCAGCCAACGGTGGGGTCGGCGCGCCACCTAGGGCGGCACACATGGGATGATCCACCGCTGATCGACCTTCCGGTGTTACCCTTCGCTCGTTCAACATCTCACCCGTCGGAGTTACCTCCGGCGGGTGAGCCGCTTTTCGAACTCATCGTCCCGGTTGCCCGGTTCAAATTCGCCCGAATGCTTCCAGCGTCCACAGTTACCTGCGTTCGCCTTCGGCGGCCCGAGGCTTCCGACGTTGCCGTCTTGTTCCTGCCGGTCGCTTCCGCCCCGGACATTACTGCCCGCGACTTCCGCTTCCCTTGGCAATCAGTGTCTCCACCGACCGCCCGAGCTGTGGTCATCCCCCGATTCGTCGTTTCGATCTGGCCCCGATCAGGCTTGGCCTTGCGGCTTGCGCCGTTCGTCCTCCCCCGGTGGGCCAGTTCGTCGTGCGAACCGGTGTGGAGTCATCATGCACCCGGCAAAAGAGCAGGTCAAGAGGTATTTTCCAACTCACAGGGTTATCCACTGACAAAGCCGTTAATCCCCAGAAGTTTCTTGTTCGTCCACCGTTAACGCACAAGTTGCACACAGGACATGAGTTGACGTCTGGCTCAAACCACGGCACAATGATGGCCGTGACATTGCGTATCGTCTCGCTCGGCTTCTGCCAGATCATCATTATTCGCTAGCGCACGTCATTCACGACGTGCGCTCAGAGCCGCCCCTTCGGGCGGCTCTTTCATTTCCTGCCGTCGTTGTACATCCACACCAGTTCGCCCCGCCCGAGGAGCCCACATGAGCACATCAACTGAGAATGGCGCAGCTGGCCTGCGTGCCGACCGTGCAATTGAGGTCTTCGACACCACGTTGCGCGATGGCCTGCAGGTGGAGGGTGTTTCGGCCTCCGTCGAGGACAAACTGCGCATCGCCGAACAACTGGACTTCCTGGGTGTGCACTACATCGAGGGCGGCTGGCCGGGCTCAAACCCCAAAGACATCGAGTTCTTTGACCAGGCTAAGCACCGCACGTTCCAGCGGGCACGACTCGCCGCCTTCGGCTCGACCCGTCGAAAAGGGATTACCGTTGAGGCCGACGATCAGGTGCGGCTGCTGCTCGACGCCCAGACCCCAGTGGTCACGATCTACGGCAAGACGTGGCTCCTGCACGTTCTCGAAGTCTTGCAGACCACTCCGGAAGAGAATCTGGCGATGATCGCCGATACCGTTCGCTATCTGAAGGCCCACGGCAAGTTCGTTGTCTACGATGCCGAGCACGCCTTTGATGGCGCCAAGGGCGACCGTGAGTACGCGCTGGCCACCTGGAAGGCCGCGCAGGACGCCG
>JAYTWP010000470.1:0-8543 GCA_043743395.1 Actinomycetota bacterium
CCACCCGAACACCCACCGGATGGCACCACCACCGCCAAAACGGAACCGAAATCGCACCACGCACCAACAACCCACCATGACCATGACCCCATCGATCCACCATGAACACAATCACAATCACAATCACAAGCCCCGTTTCGCAGTGACCTCGACCACCGCTGCAAAGTGGATGGACACGAAGCCAACCGGCCTATCAGCGCGCGCTTAGCCGTTCATTACGTGCGTGTTGTGTACTGCAGTTCGCAAGAGTCCGTCAGCGAGACGGCCGAGGAGCGAGACCTGTTGCCTCTCGTGGGTATGAAAGGGGCGCCCATGCCGTCCCGACGCAACAGCGACGCCTACGGACTCGAGATGAACCCACACGACGTCGCTCGGTGTTGATTCTCCGGGAAGGTGGGCTGCCAAATGGCGGCTCCCGACAAGAAACGCGGAGAGCCACGCTGTGTCGGGAGGGCTCCCCCGCTCGACCAGACTTGATACCTCTGAGTCCCCGCCCGAATCGATATGCAGAGCGACCACCCACGCGCCATCGACGAGGTGGAGCAACTCGTCGCAGAACCGCTCCAAACACATTTCGGGGGCAACTTCCACGAGCGTCGCTGCGATCTCGAGCGCAAGAATGCCTGCGTCGGGGCGATCCGGATCGATGGGGCGTACGTCTTCAACAGCAACGCCCTCGACCCTGCCAATCTCGGTGACCAGAGTCTGCACCGTGACCGTATCGGGCAACGCGACGACGAGTTCGTCGATAGCGCTCCCACCACCGCGCTCGAGGATCTCGATGCCGACGACGTCGCCGCCAGCATCACCGATCCGACTTGCGACCTGTCCGAGTGCACCAGGCCGATCGGGCAACCACACACGCACCACGAATGAACTCACCGGCTCAACGTAACGACCGAAGGTCTTGCGCTTGTGGCATTTCTGTAACGAGCGTGTGAACGATCTGTACGCAGTGCTGCGTGGCGCTCAACCGAGTTTGGGCAGGCCCTTCTTCAGGTTGCGAATGCCTTGGGCAATGCGTTGCTCGTTCTCGATCAGGGCGAAACGTGCAAACCCTTCGCCGCCGGGCCCAAAGCCCAGGCCCGGAGACAGAGCGACGTCGCAGTCACGCACGACCAGCGAGCAGAACTCGACGGAATTGAGATCGCTGTACGGCTCTGGGATAGGCGCCCAAACGAACATTGAGCCTCGTGGCTTGGGAATCTCCCAGCCGATACGGCTGAGACCATCGATCAGCGCGTCGCGCCGGCCTTGATAGATCGCGCACACCTCGTTTGGATAGTCAGGAGCCTCGTTCATCGTGACGGTCGCCGCAATCTGAACTGGTTGGAACATGCCGTAGTCGAGGTAGCTCTTGAGTTTGACCAGAGCCTGCACGACCTCTTTGTTCCCAACCAAGAAGGCACAGCGCCACCCGGCCATCGAAAAGCTTTTGGTCATGCTGTACAGCTCGACGGCACACTCTTTGGCGCCCTCGGCCTGCAGAATTGATGGCGGCTCATATCCATCGAAACCAACATCGGCATAGGCAAAGTCGTGCACCACGATCATCTCGCGCTCGCGACAGAAGTCGACGACGCGTTGCATGAAGTCGAGATCGACCACAGCGCCCGTGGGGTTGTGCGGGAATGAAATGACGAGTACGCGTGGCTTGGGCCAGCCGACGTCGTAGGCCGTCGTGAGGCTGTCGAAGAAATCCCCAGTGAAGTCGCCCTGCGCTCTGGGATCTGCAAGGTGACGCATTGGCACCTGACGCAGATCTGCACCGGCGAACAAAGGTCCGTAGATGTGGATGGGATAGCTCGGGCTCGGAACGATGGCTGCGTCGCCCCGATCGAGGAGCACCCACATCAGGTGGCTGAAGCCCTCTTTGGAGCCGATGGTGTTGGTGATCTCGAGCTCTGGATCGAGCTGCACTCCCCACTTGCGTTCGTACAGTGCCGCCACTGCTTCTCGGAGTTTGGGCAGCCCGCGGCTGAGCGAGTAGCGGTGATTCTTGGGATTCTGCACAGCCTCGATGAGCTTGTCCACAGCGATCTGAGGAGACGGGATATCGGGGTTACCGAAGCCAAGGTCGATCACGTCTGCGCCTGCTCGACGTGCCTCGATCTTCAGGTTGTTGATGATCGTAAAGACGTACGGTGGCAGATTGGTGATGCGGCGAAAATCCATAGCACCGACCACGCTAGTTGGCGCGAGCCTCGGTGCCGCAGCTGGTTTCACCGGCGAGCAAATCTCTGACTGACGTTGACCCAAGCGTTGGCCCAAGCGTTGGCGCAAGCGTTGGCGCTCCTCACTGATGCGCCGTGTGCCACGATGGGGAAATGGCGAATGAACTAGGCGAAGGATGCATCCACGTGGTCATCGAGATACCACGGGGTAGTCGCAACAAGTACGAGATCGACCATCACACGGGCCGGGTATTTCTCGATCGGCGCCTGTTCACGGCCACCACGTACCCGGCCGACTACGGCTTCATCCCAGACACGCTCGGCGGTGACGGCGATCCGCTCGATGCCTTGGTGCTGCTCGAAGACCCGGTGTATCCCGGCGTATGGGTTGAAGCAAGACCGGTGGGCGTGTTGTACATGCACGACGAAGCAGGCGAGGACGCCAAGATCCTGTGCGTCCCGCCACGCGAACCGCGGTGGGCCGACGTCCACGACATCGAGGACTTGACCCCTCAGTTGGTCGCTGAGATCCAGCACTTTTTCGAGGTGTACAAGGCGCTCGAGCCCGGAAAGACATCGTCGACCGCCGGACTCGCTGGCCGAGAAGCAGCGTGGGCTGAGATCCTCAAGGGCCGCGCCAACTACCCCGGTCCGTCTCACTGACCCCGGTGACGCGTCCTCAGTGGCGGGTGCTCGGCAACAGCGCTGCCCCGACGGCGCCAGCCCGTTCGCCGAGTTCCGCGAACCGCAGCACCGGATGTGGGCGATGCTCTGGCGAGTACAGCAACGCAGCGAACTCGCGAGCAATGGGTCCCAGAAGTACATCTTCCGCCGAGGTGAGGCCACCGCCGACCACGATGCATGCAGGGTCGAGCACATTGGTGAGGTTCACCAGCCCGAGTGCCACCCAGCGCGCAAAGACATCGATGACGGCCGACATCTCGAGATCGCCCGCACGAGCGCCTTCGACAACCTCTTCTCCGCGACGGCCACCAGCCAACATCTGTAGGCCCCGACCCGACGCGAACCGCTCCCAGCAGCCGCGCCGGCCACATGCGCACACTGGCCCGTCGGGCTGCACCACCATGTGCCCGATCTCGCCAGCAAAACCATTTGTGCCTCGCTGCAGGCGACCACCCGTTACGAGTCCCCCGCCGATGCCGGTCCCGAGTGCGGCAAGTACGACATCGTCGAAACCCCGCGCGGCGCCATGTTGCCATTCCGCAAGCGTTGCGCAGGTGGCGTCGTTGTCGACGGCGACTGGATGGCCAAGTGCCTGAGACAACAGTGGGCCGACGCGCAACTCGAAGGCGCTGGTGAGATTTGGGGCTGCGCGCAGGACCCCTTCGCGCGTGACCAGGCCCGGTACGCCGACACCGAGCGTGTCGTAGCCGCACGCTGACGAACTCGATCGATCTTCGTTGGGCCCTTCGCAGCGCGCGAGTTCGCCCGCAAAGTCGACGAGTTCGTCGATCAATCCATCGACGCCCGAGGGTGTTGGACGACGCAACTCGAACAAGACGTGACCATCATCGTCGAGCACAACTCCGAGAAACTTCGTGCCGCCGACATCTATGCCGGCTGCCCGGGTCACGATTCGGCGCGGACCTTGAGTTCGCGGACCGTATTCAAAATGCGTTGCTCGGCGCGCCTTTTGACAAAGCCGGGAAGCGGCACGACGAGTTCGATGGCGAGGTCGTAGCGGATTTCGGTTTGTCCGTCGGACGTCTCTGCGAAGTGATACGCGCCATCGATCGACCGCATGATGTCGCCGCGCAGCAGCCGCCAACCAAGTACGCGGGGGGCTTCTGAGTAGTCGTAACACAACGTGTAATGCGTGCTCCGACCAAGCGCTGAGGTGCGAAACTCAACCTCGACAGCTCGATCCTGTTCGTCACGAGTGCGGATGGTTGCTTCCTTGACATCCTTTGCCCATTCCGGATAGCGCTCGAAGTCGGTCGCGATCTCCCACAACCGTGGCATTGGTGCGGACGTTGTGATGGTCTGGAAGGCGGTCTCAGCCATGGGTTGAAGTCTGCTCTATCTCGTCGTCTGAAAGGGGGACGCTGGGTGAATTTGACGATATTTCTTGCTGACGGGGCGAAAACGTACCGTGTGAGGCGCACCACAAGCCGTTGAGGCCAAGGCCGAACATCGGCACCAGAATGCCGAACGCAAGTGTAGATCCCGGTCGACCACCGGTAGAGCTACGCGAAATCGCCGTTGCCAGGCTGGCGATGACTTGCACGAGGAGCGCACCGTTCATCACGCGTTTCACGTTGCTCGGCGCAGAACCACCCCCGAGGAAATACAGCTGAACAACGGAAATGTTTTCGATCCTGCTGCGCTGCACGGCTGTCCAGTAGCTCCACAGGAATGCGAACACCCCGACCGCGAAGAGGGCGAGCGCCACGACCACGCCAATCAACCGAACGGGCTTGGTGAAGGTGGCCGCTGCAACAGCAGCCGACGCGACGAACACAGCGGTCCCCACGACGTCGACGCGCACAATACGACTTGTCGACTCGGCGCCGACATTGGTTTGCATGGCTTCCATCATGGCAGCGCCCCGAGTGACTTTGCCAGCCGCTCGGCCAACACGTCGTACGAGAACTCGGCCAGTGCGCGCTGTCGCGCGGCGAGCCCCATGGCCACGCGGCGTGGCTCGTCGTCGAGCAGCGTCTCAAAGACACGCGCGACGTCTCGATGATCGTCAGGGCTCCCTACCACGACGCCGGTAACACCATCGGCAACGGCTTCTGCAGCACCACCCGAGTCGCCAGCCACTTGTACGACCCCGCACGCGGCCGCCTCGACAAACACGATGCCGAAGCCTTCCTGCTCGAGCCCGCCCCACCGGTTACGACACAACATCGCGTAAATATCGGCACAGCCATACAAACGCGGCAGGTCGTCGTTGGACACGCGACCGAGAAACCGCACTGGTGCATCCAGTTCATTGGCCAGACGTTGAAGCCGATGAAGGTCGCGGCCGCCACCCGAAATGACGAGCACCAACTTGGGCCTCGAGCGCTTGAGTAAGGCAACGGCACGAATCGCTGTATCGAAACCCTTACGCGGCACCAACCGACTGATGCTGACGATGACCTCGCCATGTTGCGCTAAGCCGAAGTGGTCTCTGGCATCGTCACGTTCTTGATGGGAGAGCGGGTGAAAGCGCACCGTATCCACGCCGGGCGGCACGATCGTGATCGGCAACGCGCGGCCTGCAGCTTGCACGGCCTCTGACGCGGGATAACCACCAGCGGCGATGATGTGTCGCGCTCGTTTGAGCACATATCCAAGTGCTTGTTTACTTGCGGGCAAGCGCCCTGGCACCGTGACCTCGGCGCCATGGAGCACGACGTCGTATGGCAGTTCGAGCGACGGGCCAACCAGTCCGAGAGGCAGCGCCGGATCGAGCACCACGAGGTCAGCACCAATCTTGCGGGCCATCTCGTTGATACGCCGCACCATGAGCGGATGTGGCAACAGCACCGGCTCGCGCACGCGCTCGATCCGAAACGGCTGCTGCGCATCGAAAACGTCACTGCCCGGATATGGAGTGGTGAGCACCGCGAACGATTCAGGTGGCAGCCGTTGCCACCATTCCCACAGCAGTGACTGGATACCACCGATCTTGGGTGGGAAATCGTTGGTGACCAGGAGATGCTTCATACGCGCGCAGCAGTCAGTTCGAGGGTGACGACAGGATCGGGGTCGGAGGCGGGCAGCATCTGATGACACCCGAGTTGCGCTGCGGCCCACACGGCATGTGCGCGAAGCATCGGCTCGGGATCGCCAAGGTAGCGGTGCAGCACTGTCACAACGCGCGCGTCGTCAGGGGACGCAACATTTCCGAGGGCAATGAGTGCGTTGCGACGGAGCCACATCGGGTTGCGGTCGGCGAGATACCAACGACCGAACGACTGCATCAGTGAATCGTCGGTCGCCTCGAGAATGTCGAGCAGCGGCACCCACGCCTGCACATGCTTGGATTGGTTGCGGTCCGACAAGCGCTCGAACCGAACCGACGGTGGGCACACGAGTTGACATTCGTCGCAGCCGTAGATCCGGTCACCGAGGGCGACCCTGAACTGACGTGGAAAGATGCCAGGCCGTTGCAACAGCCAGGCGAGGCAGCGGCCAGCATCGACGACACCCGGAGCCACTATGGCCGCGGTGGGACAACCGTCGATACAGCGACGACACGAACCACATCCGTCGGCGAGCGGTTCGGCGGCGGCGGGCAACGGTGCTGTGGTGATCACCGAGCCAATAACGAAGAAACTGCCCGACCCTGGCAGCAAGATGTTGGCGTTCTTGCCGAACCAGCCCAACCCGGCAAGCCACGCGGCTTCGCGGTCGACGACGGAGTTGTCGTCGGCAAAGGCGACGGCCTTGTGACCATCGGAGCGCAGCCGCCTGACGATGGCCTGAAGCCCAATACGGAGCGGCTCGTAGTGGTCGACCCAGGCGTAGCGCGCAACAGCACCCACAGGCCCGTCGGGACGGCTGGGCTCGTCCAGAACATAACTACGCGCGGCCACCACCATGGATTGAGCTCCGACGACGGCCAGCGACGGGTCGGTGGATCGAATGGGATTTCGGTAGGTGAACTGCATCGAGTCAGCAAGACCGGCCTGCTTGCGCTGCATCAAAGCGGCACGGGCTCGCGACATCACTGAGGCCGGGGCAATACCCATGTGATCGACACCGAACTTCAGTGCGAGGGCGCGGAGCGACTCGACGTAGTCGGCGTCGATCAATTCAGGCGTTTGCTGCAGCCGCACGATGGCGAAGCGTAGGCACCAAACCGGCATCTGCAAACAAACGAACCGCGCGCTGCTCAGCCAGATCGAACACGACGGCCTCATGCTGTGACGATTCACATACAAACGTGACCACGCAATCGGAACATGCCGGCGTTGCCCGCATGACGCAATCGTCGCAATTGATGATGAGATTGTGCATTGAACGCTCCACAGTGTCGTTGGGCCTTCACCCATCGACATTGTGGCAAAGGGGTGTCACGCAGTTACGAAATCAGCTGCGCGCGCCACGCCCAGCGGCTGCGAGCAATGTGTTCGAGGCCAGCACGTTGGCACCCATATTGCGCACGTCCACGGCAATCGCCTGATCGTTGGTCACCACGACGACTGGTGTTTGGGTGGGGAGCGCCGCTACTTCGGCGCGGATCACGTCGTCGGCGCTGACGCCGGTAGGCGAATACTGCACACGGATGAGACGCCGACCCGCAGAGGACCCAACGACATCGGCACCATCGAAGACCAAACGCAGATCCGTACCGAAGCGACGGGCAAGGTCTTCGACCAAGCTGATGCACGACTCGCGCTGGTGGACGAGGTCGAGCTGGGGCCACGCCAGCTTGGCCACGTTGTAGCCATCGATGATCACACACACCGACGGCGTGCGCAGGAGATGTATCGCCGCAGCCGATGTATCGCCGTACACCCCACCGGGGATGGCGATGGGCTTGCGCTTGATGGCGCGCTGTTTGGCCGCCCCAGGTTCGGGCGTCTTGGTTTCATTTGCTTGCGGCACGCCGTCCTGAGAGAGCGCGCGAGCTGCTCGACCAAGTGCCTGCGACAGTTCGTGCGTGGCTGAAGCAGCCTGCTCAAGCGCCTGGACGGCCTCCGGATTCGTGCTCGGAGACCGAACGATCTCGGGAGGCGGCACAGGGCTTGTGGTTGCTCGCTGCATCAGCACTGCGTCGCGGATCGCTTCGAGGTTGCGGATCTGCTGAGCGGAGGCAGCATGACTCGCTGCAGCCGCATCGGCGCGCTCGGTCTCGGTGACCAACCGCGCCCGGAGCTTGTCGAGCTCACGTTTCAGCTGCCCGGTCTCGCCTCGCACCGTGTCGGCGGCTTTGGTCTCGACCAACGCTCGTGCCTCTGCCTTCTCGCGCCGAGCCTGTTCGCGAACGACGTCGTCCCGAGCGGCGAGCAGCTCTGCCTGCGCTCGGGTTGCGGTTTCCTCGGCCGCCTCGCGGCGCCGCTCGGACTTGCGCAACGCCGTCTCTTCCGCTGCGGCTTGGGCCTCGTGCTTTGCCGCCGCGTGGAGGTCGAGCACCCGCTGCTCCCAGTCCTCGCTGCGTTGGAGCCATGCGATCCCGAGTTCGTCCACAAGCCCGGTCGCGGCCACGAGCCCGATCCGCTCCCGAAAGTCATCGTCGGCGGCAACGGTGCGGCGCACCTGTCGGAGCGATGTCTGGTCGAGGCGCTGGAACTTGAGGAATGGCTTCAAGCCGGCCGGGAACATGAGCGGCGGGCGCGTCTTCTGGCCGGCTGCAGCGATATTTACGGCGAACTCGAGTGCCGCTCGCAGTGCGCTCACCGGCAACTCGGC
>JAYTWP010000471.1:0-3560 GCA_043743395.1 Actinomycetota bacterium
TCGGCGGCATCGAACAGCTCGAACAGGCCCTCGATCTCGACGGCCTCGCCCTTGGCGACAACACTCCACGCCACCCCCGCCGCAGGATCATAGTGATCGGCCTCGAACGCGACGGCCGTGCCGAGCAATGCCGCTGCCAACTTCGTGCCTTCGTCAGTGCGGAACACGATCGAGCCATGATCGACGACGTAATTGACCGGGAAGATGTCCGGATGATTCATGATCGCGATTGCGAGGCGGCCGACAAGCTGCGTGCGCAGCAGCCCCCAGCACTGATCAGGCGACAGAACGTCAATATGAGAATCTGGCACGTTGTTCATGACACAACGTTGCCCCATTGTCACAGCCAATGAAAGGGCCGAAAGTCCCAAACCCACCACCGCCCCGCATCGCATCGGCTCGCATCACTCGGCACGCATTGTCATCAGCGGGGCTCGAGCACATGTGGGCTAACCTGAGGAGATAGCCATGCAAGCCCGTCCAACCCTCAGCGAATTGCTCGATCAGCAAGAATTCGTGCGCCGACACATCGGCCCGGATGCTGCCGAACAAAGGCACATGCTCGACGTGATTGCTGTCGACTCACTCGACGACCTGATTGCAGTCACCGTGCCCGCCGCGATCCGCACTGACCAACCGCTCGCATTACCGAAGGGCATCACCGCCACCGAGGCGCTCGGCGAATTACGGGCGCTGGCTGCGCAGAATGTTGTGCGGACCAGCTTGATCGGCATGGGTTTCTACGACACGGTGACGCCGCCGGTCGTACTCCGCAACGTGCTCGAGAACCCAGCGTGGTACACCTCGTACACGCCTTATCAACCCGAAATCAGCCAGGGTCGACTCGAGGCACTGCTGAATTTCCAGACGATGGTGGCCGACCTCACCGGCTTCGAGTTGGCGAACGCGTCGCTCCTCGATGAAGCAACTGCCGCAGCCGAGGCGATGACCATGATCCGGCGTTTGTCCAAGCACGAAGGGCACGTCTTTTTCGTGCACGAAGACACCCATCCGCAGACCCTTGCTGTGCTCAAGACTCGGGCAAACCCACTCGGTATCGAGCTGCTGATCGGAGCCTCCAGGGCCTTCGACATCGACCGCTGCTTTGGCGCGCTCATCTCATGGCCCGGTTCCAGTGGCGTGCTGCACAGCCATCACGCGCTGATCGAGTCGGCGCACAACTGTGGCGCGCTCGTGGCCGCCGCCACCGATCTGTTGGCTTGCGTGGTCCTCACTCCCCCAGGACAGCTCGGCGTCGATGTCGCAATCGGTTCCTCGCAGCGCTTCGGTGTACCCATGGGCTTTGGCGGTCCGCATGCAGCGTTCATCGCAACGCAAGAGGCGCACGTGCGCGCCATGCCGGGCCGACTCGTTGGCGTCAGCACCGATACAGCCGGTCGCCCTGCGCTTCGACTCGCGCTACAAACACGCGAGCAACACATCCGTCGCGAGAAGGCAACCTCCAACATCTGCACGGCGCAGGCGCTCCTCGCCAACATCGCCGGGCTCTACGCGGCATGGCACGGACCCGTCGGTCTGTGCCGCATCGCCGAACGGGTCCATCGACTCACCTCGATCGCGGCGAGTGGACTTGCCGCCTCAGGAGTTGAGCTCGTCAACGACACTTGGTTCGACACCATCCAATGCAGAGTTACGTCCGCACAACGCGTCATCGACGCGGCTCACCAAACAGGTCTCGCGCTGCGCAAGGTGGACGACCACACCGTTGGAGCGAGTTTCGACGAGACGACCACACCCGACACAATCAAAAGGTTCTGGGAGGCCTTTGGCGCAACACCGAGCTTCGACGAGCACGACGCTGCACCAGATGGGATCCCGACCTCATCTCGACGAACCGACGAGATCTTGCCTCAAGCCGTCTTCCATCGCTATCACAGCGAGCACGAGATGTTGCGGTATCTACGCCGACTCGCCGACAAGGATCTCGCCCTCGATCGGACGATGATCCCATTGGGCTCGTGCACCATGAAGCTCAATGCCACCGTGGAGATGATGCCGATCACGTGGCCCGAGTTTGCCGACATACACCCCTACGCCGACCCGTCAGACACAGTTGGCTACCTCGAAATGATTCGCCAACTAGAAGCAATGCTTGTGGCCATTACCGGTTACGACGCGGTGAGTTTGCAACCCAACGCTGGCAGCCAGGGCGAGTTCGCAGGCCTCCTGGCGATTCGTGCGTATCACGCCAGTCGGGGCGAACAGCAACGCACGATCTGCCTGATTCCCTCGAGCGCGCACGGCACCAACGCGGCGAGTGCGGTTATGGCCGGCATGCGCGTTGTGGTCGTGGCGTGCGACGACCACGGCAACATCGATCTCGACGACCTACGCACGAAGGCAACTCAAGCCGGCGATCGTTTGGCAGCGATCATGGTGACGTATCCGTCCACGCACGGCGTCTTCGAGGAAGCTATTCGTGACATTTGTGCGATGGTGCATGATCTCGGTGGACAGGTGTACGTCGACGGCGCGAACCTCAATGCCTTGGTCGGTCTCGCCCAGCCCGGCAAATTCGGGGCCGATGTAAGTCACCTCAACCTTCACAAGACGTTCTGTATCCCTCACGGTGGCGGAGGTCCTGGCGTCGGCCCGGTCGCGGTGCGCAGCCACCTCAAGCCCTACCTACCGGGAGATCCAATGGCATCTCAGGATCAAGCGTGCGGGCCAGTAACGGCAACACGATTTGGCTCGGCGGGTATTCTGCCGATCTCGTGGATGTACATCCGCCTCATGGGCGCCACCGGGTTACGTGATGCCACGACGATGGCGATTCTCAATGCCAACTACATCGCGAAGCGACTCGATGCTGCGTTTCCGGTGTTGTACAAGGGTGACCGCGGATTCGTTGCTCACGAGTGCATTCTCGATCTGCGCGAGATCACAAAGACCACCGGCGTCACCGTGGACGACGTTGCGAAGCGCCTCATGGATTACGGCTTCCACGCCCCGACCATGAGCTTTCCTGTTTCGGGCACACTTATGGTCGAACCGACCGAGAGCGAGACGTTGCACGAGCTTGATCGTTTCTGTGATGCCATGCTTGCCATCCGGTCTGAAATCGATCGGGTCGCAAGTGGCGAATGGACCACCGAGAACAACCCACTGCGTCATGCCCCGCATACCAGTGAGGACCTGTTGGGCAACTGGGAGCGACCGTACAGTCGCGAGGTGGGCGCCTTCCCGGTATCCGCCCTGCGCGCAAGCAAGTACTTCCCACCCGTTTCGCGAATCGACGCGGCCTATGGTGACCGTCACCTCATCTGCTCGTGCGCACCGATCGAGGCATACGAGGATTCGCTCGACTGAGCACGTATCCGGCATCAATTCATCGGGTGCGTTGTATCGGTTACCGTGACGCCATGGCTGAATCTTCTGCACCCGGTCTCGGCGATCTGCTGGCTCTGTTCGGCGGCGCGAATCCGTTCGCCTCCGTCGGCAAAACGATCGATCAATTCAAGCGGGGCGTCAACGACTTCCTGGCCGGCGTCGAAACGTTCAACGCCACGATGGAGTCCCTGAACGGCGTGACGCAACGT
>JAYTWP010000472.1:0-4258 GCA_043743395.1 Actinomycetota bacterium
TGTCGACGGCCTGCGCTTCGAGATGGATGTCGACGTCGATGGCACCACCACGTCGCTGAGCGGTGCGATGGATGTCAAGGCCCGCGTCATGCAGATGGACCTCGATGCCGGCCAGCTCAATGGGACGGCGTCCGGCACGAAGATCTCGGCATTCATGGACTTGAAGAACCTCGTGATGTACATCGGCGGGGACGCAATCGGTGCTCCGATGCCGGCTGGCAAGACGTGGGTGCGGATGGACCTGGCCAAGCTTGCCGCAAAGACTGGTCAGGATCTGAGCAGCCTCACACAGGGTTCAACGAACGATCCGCTGAGTGCAGCTGGCCTCGCTTCCAAAGCCTCCAAGACCAAGGACCTCGGTCGTGAGACGGTGCTCGATGGCGTCAAGGCCGAACACTTCCAGTTCGAAGTCAACACCGACGAAGCGCTCAAAGCCGCCGGCACCACGCGAGACAAGGTCATCGGTACGACCGGAGCAACACTGCCCGATGTGGTCGCGTACGACGCGTGGGTCGATGCAGACAACCACATCCGTCAGATCACTTTTGATATGGCTGTCGCTGACCAGAAGCTGCACTTTGCGGCGCGCTACACGGAGATCAATCCAACCTTGGACATCGCACTGCCGACCGCCGATAAAAGCGTCGACATCTTCGACATCACCGGCGCCTGAGTGAGCGAGGCTGTCCTGCCTGCGCGTGTGCCCGCATCGCGGTATACGTCAGCGCGGTTTGCGGCGCTCGAGACTGAGCGCATGTGGCCACATGTCTGGCAGATTGCTTGCACACTCGATCACGTGCGCGAATCCGGTGACTTCTACGAATACCGCTGTGGCCGTTACAGCGTGATCATCGTGCGCGATCAAGACGGTTCGTTGCGTGCCTTTCAGAACGTGTGCTTGCACCGCGGCAATACCATCTGCGAGGGCAGTGGGTCCGGTTTGTCAGAACTGCGTTGCCCGTATCACCGTTGGGCGTGGGATCTGTCCGGCGCGTTACGCGAGGTGCCGTCGCGCAAGGGTTTCGGCGCGCTGAACAACGATGAGTTGTCGCTTGTCTCGGCACAGGTCGATGTCTGGGGTCCGTTGGTCTTCGTGAACCTCGACGCCGCTGCCTCGCCGTTGTGCGACTATCTCGAAGGTGTCCCCGATGACAGCGCGTGGGCTCACCTCGACGAGTTCCGGTGCAGTTTTGCCACTACCTCGCAGGTTGCCAGCAACTGGAAAGTAGTGGCCGACGGCTTCAGCGAGACCTATCACGTGCAGGGCATCCACCCCGAAATGCTTGCGAGCATCGACGACGTCAACACCGAGCAACATGTGTGGGATCACCATTCTGTGTCGCATCAGCGCTACGGAGTCGCGAGTCCGCGTCTGCGCGACCGCAGCGATCAGGCCGTGTGGGATTCCTTCATCATCACCCAGGGCGAGCGCATGGGCCCCTCGTTCAAGGCGCAGAGTCCAGCGCCGCAACCGGCCGTCGGTGAGACCATTCGCGATGTCATTGCTCAACGCATCCGCGAGCATCAAGCAACCCGTGGCGTCGACCTCGCGGGCTACGACACCGACGGTTTGTTGCGTCTGTCGCAGTACAACCTCTTTCCGAACGCGACGGTGCTGGTCTGGGGAGACATGCTGAACGTGCTTGTCTCTCGCCCCGGCGCCTCACCCGACGATGCCGAACTGGTGATGTATCTGCTGCACCGAGTCCCCGCGGGCACTGCGCCGGTGAAGCCGCTGGATGTGGCACTGCCGTCCGATGCGAGCCTCGGAGTGGTCATCGATCAGGACCTCGAGATGCTGAAGCGATTCCAGCGCGGCCTGCACCAGCCGGGCTTCACGCACCTCACGCTGTCCTTCGAGGAGTGCCGCATCATCAACATGCAGCGCGTGCTCAGCGCGTACGTAGGTGCCGACGCCGACAGCCGGGACTGAGCCCGCGGTGGGCGGCCGCTGCGTTGTGCCATTTCATTAATCCGGGCCTAGTGTTCCCAAACGTCGTCGGCTTTGACAAAATGTAAACGTGACCGATCTTGCCGTACTGCCCTCCGTGTCGTTCAACGTAAATGGCACGCCGGTGACCGTGCGTGGCGATCATCCACATCTGTTGTCGGCGCTTCGTGACGAACTGGATATCACGTCGCCGAAGGACGGTTGTTCACCGAGCGGCCAGTGCGGGTGTTGCACCGTGCTGATCGATGGCAAGGCCGTGGTGAGTTGCCAGCAGCCGTTGACCAAGATCGCCGGCAAGTCCGTCGTCACGCTCGAAGGCGTCGACAGCGAAGAGCGCCATCGCTACGCAAATGCCTTTGCGGCGTGTGGTGGCCTGCAATGCGGATTCTGTATTCCCGGCATCGTGATGCGCGCAAAGGCTCAGATCGACAAGAAGGGCGCCGACCTCAAGCGCGACGACATGGCTCGCCACCTTGGCGCACACCTGTGTCGTTGCACCGGTTACGTGAAGGTGCTCGATGCCATTGAGGGTGTGGCGATGGGCAAGTCGTTCGAGCCCGCATTGTCGGGCAAAGTCGGCGGTGCCGGTGCGAAGTACGAAGCCAGTGAGCTCACGCTGGGCGACCGCGGTTACATCGACGACATGCGTCTGGCGGGCATGTTGCACGCAGCGTTGCACCTGGCCGCGCACACACGCGCCGATGTCCTCGCGGTCGACACCACTGCTGCTGAGGCCGCTCCCGGTGTGTGCGCGGTCTTCACGGCGGCAGATATTCCTGGCGAGCTACTCGTGGGAATCATCTACAAGGATTGGCCGGTCATGATCCCGGTGGGGGGGCGCACGAGCTACGCGGGCGACGTATTGGCCGTGGTGGTGGCCGACACTCGTGAGCACGCCCGTGCGGCGGCCGAACTCGTGAGCGTGACGTACAACCCACTGGCACCCGTCACTGATCCGATAGCGGCCTTGTTGCGGGACGCACCTGTTGCGGTGTGGGGCACCGAATCCAACGTACTCAGCACCAGCGAGTACGCACGTGGAGATGTAGACGCCGCACTGGAGGCAAGCGTGCATCTGGTGCACGAGGTCTTTCAGACACAACGCATCGAGCACGCGTTCCTTGAGCCGGAGAGCACGCTTGCTGTTCCGCAGGCCGATGGCGTGTTGCATGTGTACAGCGGTGGGCAAGGTGTCTGGGATGACCGCGACGACATCGCGCGCATGCTCGGAGTAAGCAACGACAAAGTTGTTGTGACGCTGGTGTCCAACGGCGGTGCATTCGGCGGCAAGGAAGACATGAGCAATCAGGCCCACGCGGCACTGGCAGCATGGTGGCTGAAGGTGCCGGTGAAGTGCACGCTCAGCCGTGAAGAGAGCTTGCGGATGCACGCAAAGCGTCATCCCATCCAACTCGAATATTGGGCCGGTTGCGACGTCAACGGAAAGCTCACTGGCCTTCGTGTGCATGCCGTTGGTGACTCGGGTGCGTACGCGAGCGTGGGCATGAAGGTGCTCGAGCGTGCGGCCGGCCATGCGAGCGGTCCATACTTCTTGCCCGCCGTCGACGTCACTGCCGTGGCGGTGCGTACCAACAATCCGGTGTGTGGCGCCTTCCGTGGATTCGGTGCCAACCAGGCTCAGTTCGCCATGGAGGGCGTGCTCGATCGTCTCGCCGACAAGGTCGGCATTTCGGGTTGGGAGATTCGCAAACGCAACGTCATCCACCCCGGCGAAGTGTGGGGTCCGGGTCAAGTGATGGACGATGGCAGCGCCGGTGCCGAGGCATGTCTTGACGCGATCAAAACGCGCTACGACGAAGCCCGCGCCGCAGGCAAGGCAGTCGGACTCGGGCTCGGTCTGAAGAACAGTGGTCTCGGCAACGGCTTTCGTGAACTGTGTCGAGCGGTCGTTCATTTCCGACCCACGCCCGATGATCATGGTCGTGACATCGAAGTGCGGCACGGTTTCACGGAGATGGGGCAAGGCGTGCACACCGTTGCTCTGCAGGTTGCAGCACAAGAACTTGGTGTCGATCCGAACCGTATCGAGGTCATTGTTGACACCACGCGCCAACTCGGTTTCGGGCAGACAACGGGTTCGCGCGGAACACTCATGGCTGCGGGGTCCGTGCAGCAGGCGGCGCTTGCTGCCGTCGCCGGCGGTTGTGAGGTCGGAGTCGATCATGTCGGAGAACATCTCGTCGATTGGACCCATAAGATCGGTGATCCCGAGCACCCTCAGCCGCTGATTCACGCTGCGTTCGGCTACGCCGCGCAGATCGCAATCATCGATCGCGGCACCGGACT
>JAYTWP010000473.1:0-4044 GCA_043743395.1 Actinomycetota bacterium
GCAGGGACACGCTGATGCTGTGGCTCACATGCCCCCACTGCGGTAGTCGCCCCGTCGAGGAGTTTGCATTTGGCGGCGAGTTGCCGACGGTCCCAGATCGCATCACCGATCCGCACGAACGCGACATCGACTACGTGTGGATGTTCGACAACCTCGAAGGCCTCACGACCGAGCGTTGGTTCCACCAGGCGGGCTGTCGGCGCTGGCACACGGTGCACCGTGACACGGTCACCGACACGCTCGCGACCTGAGACCGCCGATATCTGGCACCGTGGTGATCTGGCACGGCCGCACCTCGGTCACTCCTCGATATAGGCAAAGCTTGCCAACGGATAGATAGCACGCAGCGTCCGCTCGATCGCATCGCTCAGCGGGCGAACCGATGCGACGATCGGTTGGCGACTGTCGCTGGGCCGTGAACCCGTGTGCATGATCACCATCCGCGTCGCACCCCCGACCGCGGTGACGACGGCAAGCAACTCGAGCCCGGCGGCGTTCTCGAGATAGGCGGTGTCTTCCACCATCGTGCGTACGGTGAAGCCGATCAACAGTGCGCAGTGATGCACGATCTCCAACAACGCCTCGCAACCGATCGACGTGGACACCACAACCTTGGTCGCGCGCCGCCGCTGACCATTTGGTCGGTGAGTCCCCGAAAAAAGAGCCACTGCAGCGGGGGGAACTGCAGTGGCCGGCGCCACAGTGGGGGTCACTGCAACCACACGTCGTGGGGGAAGTGCAAGACGACCGAGTTTGCCGGGTTGCCCAACATTCAAAAGGCGACGGCTCTGGACTTTCGACCTCGACGCCGCATTCCGACCCACGAAGCGAGAGTACTGGAATAGTGCCGGCCACGTAAGAGCCCCCCAATCCATGTCGAGGTGTCTATGTACTGCACGACATGTACCCGACGACATGTACTTCAATGCCTCGTGTTTGGCCACCATGTGGGCCAGACTGCCCCTGTGACAGCAACCGCCGGTGCCAGAACGGTGGACAGGACCATCGCCTTCTTCGCCGGACGAAGCGCATGGGCACACGCTGAAAGCCCGAGGTCAGCAGTGATACGCATGGCAGCGATGGTAGAAATTGTCGGTTTTGCCACTGCTACAGCGACGGTGATGCAGTATCGGTACACGCTTGAGCACCTGTACGAGTCCCAATTCATCCGGTTGGCACCGCTCGGCTTTGCGATCGTCGCCGTTCTGTTATCCATCTCTCCAGCACGCCTCGCGTTCGGGTGGCCAACGCCCACGCGCACTCGACAGTTCTTTGTACCGCCTCGCGCCGCCATGGGTGTGGCACTCATCGTCACCACCTACGCAGTCATCCCGGGATGGCCATCAATGATCTCGTGGCCGGTCGGTATCGCGCTCGGCGCCGACACCGCACTCACGTCTTGGGCGCTCGGATGGCAGCTCATACCACGACGATGGTGGGGACTGTTCGTGATCTCTCCCATCCACTTCGGCGTACTTGGTGGACTGATCGGTGCCGCTGTCATTCAGGGTTGGGATTCAGCGTGGAACTCGGCGGTCCCCATTTATGTCACGATGCATCTCTGGTTGCTCGTGGCGTCGACCACGGTGTGGCTGCTCAGTAAATTGCACGACCAGGAGAAAAGCGACCAGTGTCGAGCCGTCACGGAGGCGTCGAGCTTCGAACACCGTCGCAGCGCGCACTGGCTGCACGACGATCTCTGCGCACAACTGCGACTGGTGTCGATCAAGGTGCAGTCCGGCGGAGCCACGATGGCCGAGGTTGAAGCGATGCTCGACGATCTCGATCATCAGATGCGTCTCCGACAACTCGAAGAGATCCTTGAGTCCGGCACCATTCGGATCGCGGAGGTCTTGCAGCCATATCTGAGACGCGCACAGAACCATGGCGTGCACATCGACAGCGCCCCTTCGTTCGACGACGTTTCACTGATCGTTTCGGCAGAGATCGGCCGGGAATTCTCGCACGCTGCGGCGGTCCTGACCTCCAACGCACTCAATGCTGGGGCGACCAACATCAGCTTTGAGGTGAGGCTCAGCCCCGGGTACGTCACCCTCGTCGTGATCGACGATGCTGGCGGAATCGATATCACTGATCTTCCCATCGGACGAGGACTGTGGACCCTCCGCGAGGATCTGGGTCGAGACAACGTGACGATCACGAACACACCCACTGGCTCGCGAGTGCAGGCTGCCATCGCGCTTTCAGATCGGAGCCGTCATGACGCAACTGTTGCTGGTTGACGACGCGGGTGCGCTGGCCGAACTCTTCGCCGAAACGATCCGTACCAAGCTCGGGTATGACGTCGCTGTGGCAATTTGTCTTGCCGATGTCGGAGAACGGCTGGGTCAGCTTGATCACCTCGACCTGGCGATCGTCGATCTCTCGTTCCCACAAGAGGGCGGCACCGGCATCGACGCACTCGCTCAGGTACACCGCGTGTACCCAGCTGCCAAGTTGTCCATCATCACGCAAGGTGACGTGTGGGTCGCGGAGATTCTTCGTGATGCTTGGGAGGTACTCCCCATCACAACCGTGATATCGAAGAGCGCACCCTTGGCCTATCAACTCGGCGCAATCACTGCGGTCGTCAACACTGGCTTCGCCCCAATCGATCCGGCAATACAGACTCTCCTGCCTGCAAAACGCTCGCTGTATCGCAGCCCGAGCAGCTTTGGCGCGCTCGTACAACACGGCGGTCACGCCAAACTGTGGAAAGCGCTGCTACTGGCCCGCGAAACGAGCTACAAGGAGGTTGCAGATATCTCGGGCCTTGCGCTCAACACAGTGAAGAACTACCGCGCCCAGCTCCTTCCCGAACTCACGGTGCACGGTCTGCATGACCCGACGCTGCGGCAAATGCGCGACTTCGCGACGCGCTGTCACGCCTTTCTCACACCCTTTCTCGAGGCGCGCGATATCGGGTGAAGCGCTTGTCCGCCAGTGTCTTTGCGCTGCTCATCGGCTTCGGTGCTTCCATCGCTGCCTTCGAAGTCAGCGAGTTCGCGAGTGGGCAAGGCTCACAGGGCACCAAGCTCGGCGACCTCGACTTCACTCGATATTGCGTTCGGCAATTCGGCCCAGAGGCGGTAGCGCTCTCGATTACGAACGACATCTACGGTTGGCGGTGTTCTTTCCGCAAGAACGACATCTTCGCAGCGAGATCGGTGGACACCGATGCTGCCTGCGCGGTGCTTCACGGCAGTCCCGCGTATGCCAACGCGTACGATTCACATTTTCCGGCGAGCTGGCAATGTTTCCGAGGCCGTCGTCCGTAGGCGCAGCATCACTGGCGCGCCCAAGTCCGTCGTATCGCTACTTGCGCTTCGTTTCCTTTTGATAGGCGGCAATCAGCTCGTTCGCCGACTTGGTTGCGGCCTTGAGCGCGTCGCCGGGGTCGGTGTGGCGATCGAGGATCGAGTTCGTCAGATCCCAGAAGACCGCATCGATCTCGCTGCTCGGCCCGTAGAGCGGTCCAGCCGCGCCAGCCGCGCCAGCCATCGCGTGCAGCTGGTCATAACCCACCTTGAGCTGAGGATGCGCTGCCCACGCAGTAGTCATTTCAGTTGTCGCAGCCACGGCCTCACTGGGTGGGATGTAACCGGTTGCTACATCGAAGCGAGCCATCTGCTTGGGTTCACTGAACCAACGGATCGCCTCCCATGCTGCGCCCGCGCGCTGCGGTGAGCCATGGTCGATCAACCACATCCCGTTGCCGCCCACCAGTCCTCCAACATTTGGGCCAGGCATCGGCGACACCCCCAAGGCAATCCCGCCGAGGTCTCCTTTGTCCAGCAGGGTGAGGATGTCACCGACAGAGCCGGAGGTATGGATGCTCATCACGGCGCCGTTATTGGGTTGGATGATGCGCACGAGGTCCTCTAGGCCGGACTGCTCTCCGCCAATCCAGGCACCACCGCCCTTTGCGACGACATCAACGATCCACTGCAGTGCTGCGCGATTGTCAGCCGTGTCGTAATCAACCGTGATGTCTTCGTCATTGCGTCCGTTGTTGGGGGTGGCCACGAGGTCGCCGCGCTGCGC
>JAYTWP010000474.1:0-3620 GCA_043743395.1 Actinomycetota bacterium
TTCGGTTCGTCCGGACAGCCCGATCGCGCCAAGATCACCTTCGAGGTCGTTGAGGAGTTCAACATCTTCGGCATGCTGCCGACCAACCCCACGTCCGGCGGACTCGCAGGTCGCCAGCGTCACGTTGTGAGCGCGAGCGAGAACGTCCAGACGATCAGCACGGCCGCATATGGAAACCCCGGCACATGGCGTGCCGTGGCCGACGCAAACGGCATCGATGATCCGTTCAGGGTCAAGCCGGGCGACACGATCTACTTGCCGAACGCCAACGAGATCATGGGCGGGCGGTGACCGAAGATGTCGATGCTGGCCGGCCTCACTGATATCTCCGCGACAGTTGCTCCAACGGTGTCCATCAACTCGATGGACTTGCTGCCGACCGTCCAACCGAAGCTGAGGCGCACGCTGATCGATACGCGCCTGCACCTCCCAGACATGTTCGAACTCACCTTCGAGGATGCTGACAACAGCGTGATCTCCGACCAGATGGTGAAGATCGGAAGTGTGGTCAAGATCTTCGGCGGAGCATCAGGTGCTTCAAAGGCCGAGTGCCTGATCAAGGGTGAGATCACCTCCATCGAGGGCGAGTACAACGGGCTCACCATTCACACAATTATCCGGGGATACGAGAAGTCGCATCGCCTTCAACGCGCGAGCCGCACCCGCACTTTCGTCGACATGAAGGATTCCGATATCGCGTCGCAGGTCGCGCGAGAGGCCGGCTTCACCGGCGGCGACACCGACATCAGCGACACGTCGACAACGCACCGACATGTGTCGCAAGTGAGCCAAACCGACTGGGACTTCCTACGCGGTCGCGCCCAGGAGATCGGCTTCGAGACCGGCGTGAGCCAGGGCAAGTTCTTCTTCCGCGAAGCATCGAGCGCCAAGCCGAGCGGCGGCGGAGGTCTCGCAGGGGCTATTGGCGGAGCAATCTCCGCGCTTGCCGGTGACGGACCCCCGACCCTGACGTTCCAGCAGAACATGTTGACCTTCCGGCCCCGGCGCAGCGCCGCCAACATCACCAAAGACGTCGAGGTGCGCGTCTACGACTATGAGACGGCCGAGGTCGTGGTGGGATCGGCTCCACTCAAAACGGGAACCGCCAAGCTCGACGACGATCCCGATCCCGAGGAATTGGCAGGCTCGTTCACCGGTCTGCCCTTCCCGATCCCGACGCTTCCCAAGATCCCAGGACTGCCCAGTCTCGGGATCATGCCAAGTATGACCGCACGGGTCATCGTCAATCGCCCGCTCGACTGGGGCTCGCCCACGTCCTCGGCGGTCGACGAGATGGCCAAGGGCGTCGCCGAACATATGGCAAGCACGATTCTCGAAGCTGAGGGAATCATCTATGGGAACCCCAAGGTGCAGGCCGGTAAGAAGGTCGTCATCGCCGGTGTTGCCGAAGAGTTCACGGGCGAGTGGATGGTGACCAGCGCCCGACACGTCTTCGACACCGAAGACGGCGGCTACACAACCCTGTTCGAGGTGAGCGGTCGCCACGATCGCACGTTGCTCGGCTTGGCCAGTCTTGGCAGCGCGAGCGTTCGTCCCTCCACGATCAACGGCAACGTCATCGGCGTGGTAACGAACAACAACGATCCCGATTCGATGGGTCGCGTCAAGCTCGGGTTCCCGTGGTTGGCGCCCAACTATGAGTCCGATTGGGCGCGCGTTGTGCAGGTCGGCATGGGCAAAGAGTGGGGCAACCTGTTCTTGCCCGAAGTTGGCGATGAAGTGCTCGTCGGCTTCGAGTTCGGCGACACGCGTCGGCCCTACGTGATCGGCGGTCTCATCAACGGCAAGTCCGAACATCCGCTTCTGACGAGCGCTGTCAAATCATCCGGGCTCTCGGCGCAAGTGGTCAAGCGCGGCATCGTGTCTCGCATCGGCAATCAACTCACGTTCGAAGACGAGATCCCCTCGCCGCTCACTCCCAAGCCGGCCACAAAGGGCACGATCTTGCTCGGGGACGCAGACGGCAAGATGAAGTTGTTCATCGACACAGTCAAGGGTGAGCTCCGCATCGTCTGCGACGGCGGCTCGTTGGTCCCCATCGGCAAGATCGTGATCGAGCAGACGTCGATGGGCGGCGAAATCTCCGTCAACAGCGCTGGCGATATCACCATCGAAGCCGCTGCGCCCGGCAAGCTCACCCTCAAAGGCGGTATGGGCATCGTGCTCGACGGTGGTCTCGGCAACGTGGAGGTCAAGGGTACGACTGGTGTGAAGCTCGATGGTGGTGCTGGTTTGGTCGAGCTGTCCGGCTCGATGGTGAAGCTGAACTAGGAGGCGAGAGATGGCAATCGACCACGACTTTGTCGGCACCGGGTGGGCGTTCCCACCCCAACTCACTGTGTCCGGTGGCATTGCCATGGTTCGCCGCGAGCGCGAGCTCGAAGATTCGATGCGGATCATCTTGCTCACCTACCCGGGCGAGCGCCCGATGCGACCCGAGTTCGGGTCGAAGGTGCGCGACTACGTGTTCCGCAGTGTCGACGACGAAATGACCACCGCTCTTGCGTTCGAGGTCAAGCGCGCGCTGCAACGCTGGGAGCCCCGCGTCGACGTCGTCAAGGTCACCGCGACGCCAGATGTCGATCATCACGAGTTGGTCTTCATCGACATTCAGTACGCGGTGAAAGGCACCAACGATCGTCGCAACCTCGTCTTCCCGTACTACACAATCCCCACCGACGGAAGTGACTACTAATGGCCCTGCCAGTTCCAGATCTCGATGACCGCCGCTTTCAACAGTTGGTCGACGACGCCAAGCGAATGGTCCAGGCGCGGTGCCCAACATGGACCGACCACAACGTCTCCGATCCGGGCGTGACCCTGATCGAGACGTTCGCGTACATGACCGACGTGTTGCTGTATCGCCTCAACCGCGTGCCCGATCGTTTGTACCTGAAGTTCCTCGAGATGATCGGGCTGCAGTTGTTCCCCGCAACCTCGGCCCGCACAGGCGTCACGTTCTACTTGTCGTCGCCAGCACAGGCAACCCTTACGCTTCCGCGCGGCACGCGCGCAGCAACACCGCGTACCGAAACCGAAGATCCCGTCGTCTTCACGACCGTGGAGGATTTGGCGATCATCGCATGTTCGTTGAGCTCGGTACACACATCAGCAGCTGGCTCAGACGATCGAACCGAACATACGGAACAGCTCCGCATGCGCGTTCCCTTCGCGGCGTTCTCGGGCCCTCCCGTGCCTGGAGACACATTGATCGTCGGGTTGACAGAGGCCGTGCCGAGATGTGCTGTGCGTTTGCAGTTCCAGTGCAGCATCGAGGGCGTCGGCGTCGACCCCGACGACCCTCCTCTCAAATGGGAGGCATACGACGGGTCCAACTGGAACGCGTGCGAAGTCAGTGAGGACAGCACCGGTGGCCTCAACCGCGACGGCATGATCATCGTGCATGTCCCCCAGCAGCACTCGGCCGCGGTGCTCAACGGCGAACGTGCCGGCTGGTTGAGGGCACGCGTGGTCACCGCCGTCGAGGGCCAGCCCGTGTACAGCGCTTCACCGCTGATCAACGGACTCGTGGCCGACACGATCGGCGGCACCGCCGATGCCGCCCACGCGGATCTTGTGGAAAACGAAACGCTTGGCGT
>JAYTWP010000475.1:0-1609 GCA_043743395.1 Actinomycetota bacterium
GCGTCGTTGCAGTGGTTCGTTGCTGCGGACGATCGTTGGCACGTGCCGGCCAACGAGGCAGCTGTGCGTCAACGGCGTATCGACAACGCGCCAGTGTTCGAGACGCGGGTGCGGGTTCCGTCGGGTGATGCAATCCACCGCGTGTGGTGCGTGGCCGACGGTGGTGGGTTCACGGTCATCGAGATCGAGAACGAGTCCACGTTGCCGTTCGCCGTGGCGTTCAGTCGCAACGATGTGTTGTCGGCCCGACCACCCGCCGACGTGCCGATCGAGGGCATCGAGTTGCCAAAGGGTTCAGTGGTATTCCCGGTCGGGCATCACTCCACCATCCGGGTCGCGCTCGCGCATACACCCGGAGTCAGCCGGTTGTCCGACAACCTTTCATCGCCGATGCAGGTGGCGCGTGGATGGACCTCGGTCATCGATCGGCCGGGGCGCGTCCTTGCACCAGAGGAGTCCGTCATCGCGGACGTTGCCCGCTTGCGCGGCGAACTTGCGCTCAACGGGCCCATCGATCACGCCGAAGATCCGGTGGCGTTCCTCATCGATGTCGGACAGCTGGTGCGGATGGGTGAACGAGCCGATCCGTGGGTACCCGATGTCGCCGATGCCGTGGCCGCGGTAGCGCGACGCGAGCACGCGTGGGATGTCGCGGCAGCGTTGGACGCGGCAGCGGTGGTGCTGGCCCGAGCCGACGAAACCCGAGCCTTGCGCGACATCGCGCGCATCCGTTCGTCGGCCGTGACCGAGTTCCCTCGCTCGATTGCGCTCGACACCGACGATTCGCGCACGTTGTGCTGGCACGAACAACGCGTGGCCCGTGCAACGTCGGCCGGCACCGCCGAACTGCTGAGCGGCGGCATCCCTGAGATGTGGCTCGGTGGCAACTTCGAGGTGCACGGCCTCCCCGTCGGGCCCACGTCGACGGTCTCGTTCGCGCTGCGCTGGCACGGTGAACGGCCGGCAGTGCTGTGGGAGGTCGAGGGAACGCCCGTGCGGCTTTCGGCCCCGCTGGTCGATTCGAATTGGTCGACAATCGAACCGTCGGGCGAGGCGCTATGGCAGGCCCCAGTCGGTGCAGATTATGGTGGGGCCCTGCAAGGTGGCGTCGCCGTTATCGACGCAGGGCCCGGCTCCGACGTTTCATTTAGCTGATCATGTGTGACTCACTGGTTGCGCTTTCGTCGGCTGCTGCGGATGGGATCACCTTGTTCGCCAAGAATAGTGATCGCCCGCCGATGGAGCCGCAAGTCATCGAATGGTCGTTACCGCGATCCGAGTCGGTCACGCACGCGACACACATCACCATCGGCGGGGCGCCATCGCCAACACTGTGGTGTGTGCTCTCGCGGCCAGCGTGGTGTTGGGGTGCCGAACACGGGGTCAATGCAGCGGGCGTGGCGATCGGCAATGAATCGATCTATACGACGCTCGATCCCCGTGACGCGCCACCGGCACTCATCGGTATGGATCTCGTGCGATTGGGGCTCGAGCGCGCCGCCACCGCGCGCGACGCGATCGATGTGATGACTGCGTTGCTCGAGCGCTACGGGCAAGGTGGAACCGGCCACGATGTCGCGCTGATCGGCAAGGAGCGGCCCTACTGGTC
>JAYTWP010000476.1:0-2150 GCA_043743395.1 Actinomycetota bacterium
TCTGAATCACTGCGTCTGAGCTGAGGCAACGGCGATCTGATCTGCGGCACTTCGATGGCCGGCCATCGTCGCCAGTTCGGGTGACTTGCCCTCGACGAACGCCGTCAGGAAACCGGCGGCAAAGGCGTCGCCGGCGCCTGTGGTGTCGCGAACGAACTCGATCGGTGGCGTTGCAACTGAAACCGTTTCGTGACCAGGCCGCCTCACCAGAGTGGGACCCGCACCCTGCTTGACGATGGTCACCGACGAGCCAATTCGCGACGGCTCGATTGCATCGCCCAGACACTCCGCTTCCAGTTCATTGCACAGCAGCACCTCAGGTCGAAGGCGGGTGAGCATCGCGACAGCGCGATCGACCCCGAACTCGGCGATCACTGCAGCAGACGACGCATCGATCGAGACGATGATGTCGCGCAGGTGCGCCCACTCGATGAGTGTCGTCGTTGTGAGCGCCAACGGACCGAGCACCAATGAATACAACGGCACATGCAGCACACGCACACCATCGAGCCAAACGGGGTCGGGGTCAACGAGCGCCGTGCAATCGCCGCGATCGCTGAGCATCGTTCGCTCCCCGAGATGGTCGACGAGCACCACCACCGTTCCAGTACGCCCACCTCGCCGGGTAACGACTTCGACCCCCTCAGCACGCAGCGCATCGATGAGAACACCACCGTGGGCATCGTCGCCCACCTGACCGATGAACCTCGCGCGGCCTCCGGCACGCAGCGTGCACACCGCAACATTTGCCGCGCTGCCACCTCGCCGACGCAGCACGACGGCGCGGGTATCGGACGCAACATTGATCGGGCCGCCGAGGCGCACGACAATGTCCTCCACGAGGTCTCCAACAGTTGCGAGCACGGCCGCGACGGTACTGGGCCGATGGGCCCTTCGTCCCACCCGCAATCGCGGTTTCGGTCGTCGTTGTGGCAGAGTCTCTTTGTGGATCTCCAGACCTGGATCGAGGCCGACTACGCCAGCATTGCCACGCGGTTCAACTCGGCGATTGCGAAGCACGTGCCCATCGAACGATGGAAGGACGTCCCACCCGGCGGCGGTTCGTGCATTGCAGGGTTACTGATGCACACGACCTATCACGAGGACCTCGCGATCAACACTGCGATTCGAAACCATGCGCCGCTGATCGATCAACACCGCACACTGCTCGGCATCGACCACCTTTCAAGGGCGGCCGGCCTGTCGGAAACAGAGGACCGTACACTCGTCGAGGCCGTCGATCTCGACCAGTTGCGCGCATACGTCAGCGCTGTCACCGACGCCACCACCGAGTGGCTGAATCACCTCAGCATGATGGCGTTGGACTCAGTGCCCTCGGCGAGTTGGCAGCTCGAGCACAAGGCGGGTCTGGCGACTGCGGGTCTCGAGTGGCTGCACTCGATGTGGACTGACAAAGCGGTGAGTTGGTTCGTTCAATGGGAATGCATCGGCCATCGTCACGGTCATCTCGGCGAAATGATCGGCATCCGTGGGCGGCTGGGCCTGAGCCCATTCTGAGGCGTGCGCTACGCGAGCGACAGCTGGTCAAGGTCTCGAATGCGCGAGACCAGAGTGACCAACAACTTGTTCGCCAGCAACGGCACATCCATCACGACGCCGAGGAACGCTCCCTGGCTGAGTACAAGCAAATCGCAGTCGGTTTCACAAATCGCTGTGGCTGAACGTTGCCCATGATCGAGCAGTGACAACTCGCCCACAATCGCCCCTGGACCGAGAGTGGCAACCTTGCGGCCATTGCGTTTGACGACCACACGGCCATTGAGGATGACGTACGCCTCGTGTCCCTCAGCACCCTGTTCGAGGATGACGGTGCCAGTAGGCACACTGACCTCGTCACTCGATCGCGCGATCTTTTCGAGGTCCTTCCGCGTGAATTGCTCGAACATGTTCACACCGCGAAGGTGATCGATGTACACCTTGTTGCTCGTCATTGTCGCGAGCGTAGTGCAGGTGCCAGTTTCTTGGCGTTACGTGGTGTGGACGATGAAGACGGCACACGGCGCTTGTTTGGCGACGTCGTGGGCGATCGAGCCAAGCACTCGCGCCGCACCCTGCACACGCTTGTTGCCCACCACGATGATGCTCGCGTCGAGACGTGCTGCTTCCTCACACAGCGCCTTGGCGGCATC
>JAYTWP010000477.1:0-8186 GCA_043743395.1 Actinomycetota bacterium
GGCGAACACCTCGTGCGGCCCGACGACGTCGAGCGGTTGGAGGCCCGGGTAGCACGCCATGATGATTTGCCTCATGCATCTATGTTCGTTGACCGTGGCTATGGCGTCAATGACATATATCCCACGTTTTACGCCAAAGGGTGCTGCGAACGATGCCGGTCCCTACGATGTTCACAGCATTGACTGCGTTGAAAGGACCATCGTGGACGTACGCATCGGCGTCACCCAAGCACCCCGTGAGATCAGTGTCGAGCTGGCCGACGACGTCGACCGCGAGGCAGTGAAGGCCAAGGTCGAGGCCGCTCTCTCCGGTGCCGTCGACGTGCTGTGGCTCACCGACAAAAAGGGTCGCGATATCGGTGTAGCGGCAGCCAAGATTGCCTATATCGAGGTCGGCACCGCCGACAGCGAACGGCGCATCGGCTTCGGCGGCTGAATCAGCCGTGGCCGACTGAGTCCCGCGCCCTGAGGCATCGTGCACCTGCTCAGCCGCCAACTTCTGTTCGTCACCGGTAAGGGTGGCGTCGGTAAGACAACCGTTGCCGCCGCGATCGCGCAGCTTGCCGCCCAACAGGGTCGGCGCACGCTCGTGTGCGAGATGGACGCAAAGGGTTCGCTTGCTGCAGCGTTCGACTGCTCACCGTTCCCATACAACCCTCGTCAGATCGACACGAATCTGTACGGCATGGCAATGAACACCGAGGACTCGTTACGCGAGTATCTCAAGCTGTTCGTGCGCATCCCGTTCGTTGGCCGCATCGGTCCACTTGCGCGCACGTTCGATTTCGTTGCCGATGCTGCGCCCGGGGTCAAGGAGATCCTTGCCATCGGCAAGCTCTGCTACGAGGTTCGCGAGCGCAACTACGACCTCGTCGTGGTCGACGCAGAGGCCAGTGGGCACATCGTCAGTCAGATCGGTGCACCCCGAGTGATCAGCGAACTCGTGCAGGTGGGCCTCGTGCGCGAGCAGACAAAGTGGATGCTCGACATCCTCGAAGATCCGGCGCTCACTGGGTTGGTGACGGTCACCACTCCGGAGGAAATGCCCGTCAACGAGACGATTGATCTTCTCCAGCGAGTTCATGAGCAGACCGAGGTCGACGTTGCCGGGGTCATCGTCAACCGCGTGCTGCCTGCTCTGTTCGGAACCCGTGAAACGCACGTGTTCGATCGGTTGTTCAGCGAGCAGGCACAGGCGCTGCTCGTCGGAGCGGCCGGCGCCAAGGTGACAGCGGTGATGGACGCCGCGCGGATGAACGAGTCGCGTCGGCGCGTCGGTGCCGGCCACCTCGAAAGACTTCGAGATGAACTGTCTCCAGAAATCCCGATGCTGTACATTCCCGAACTGTTTACGCGTGCGGTCGGCCGGCGTGTCGTGAGCCTCATTGTCGATGCCCTTGCTGAGGAGCTCATCTGATGCCTGCATCAGAGAACTCCGGTGGCGCTGGCATTGCAGATCTGCTGGCTTCCAAAGAAATGGTCATCGTGTGTGGCAGTGGCGGTGTCGGCAAGACCACAATCGCGGCGTCACTCGCTGCGGAGGCAGCAGTGCACGTGGGCGGTCGGGTGCTCGTGCTCACTGTCGATCCAGCAAGGCGGCTGGCAAATGCGCTCGGCTTGAAGGCCTTCGGCAATGCTGAAACCCAAATCACGCTCGAGTCGTTCACCGGTGCGGGCGTGAAGCCGCGTGGTGAACTCTGGGCGGCGATGCTCGACACGAAAGCTGGTTGGGACGAGTTGATCTGTCGGCATGCGCCCGACGCCACCTTGCGTGAAACTGTGCTGGCCAACCCGTTGTACCAAAACATCACGGGTCGCTTTGTGCAGAGCCATGACTACATCGCCATGGAACGTTTGCACGAGATCCATGCCACGGGTCTATACGACCTCGTCATCATCGACACTCCTCCGTCGCGAAATGCGCTCGATATTCTCGATGCACCGGGACGGATGATGGATTTCTTCGGTAGCCGACTGCTGCGGTGGCTCACCGTGCCGTACCGGTCGCGTCTCTTCACGGTGGCATCCAAGCCCTTCTATCAAGTTGCCGACCGTGTCCTCGGCTCACGATTCCTGCAGGACATCGCCGAGTTCTTCGTCCTTTTTCAGACGATGGAGAAGGGTTTCATCGAACGTGCCAAAGAGGTCGAACGGCTCTTGTCCGACCCGCGCACCAGTTTCTTGGTTGTCTCCACGCTGGAAGCGGCGCCGGCACATGAAGCCGCGTTCTTGGCAACGGCGCTCCGCGATCGTCAACTGCCGCTCGGCGGGATCGTGATCAACCGTTCGATGCCATCAGTCTTACGCGAGGCCGCTGTCGACAAGGCTGCGGTTCAGCTCCGTAAAGCACTACAAAGTGGCCCGCTCGCGGACGAACTCGGTGTAGCCCTGTCTGCCGATCCAACTGTCGTGCGCAACGTCCTCGGTGAGATTGCCGATCGCTTTCACGACATCGCGATGGTGGCCGCGCGTGAAGCCGAACGGCGCAGCGAACTCGAGCGGCTGGCACCGTTTACCGTCACTGCACCATCGCTCGATCATGACATCCACGATCTTCGCGGCTTGCTTGAACTCGGAGATCATCTCTGGAGCTAGCCGAATGCGTCAGACTCTTGGAGAGCGGGTGACCCTGGGTCTGCAGGGCAATCCGCGCTGGATATCCGAACAGGAGAATCATGGCTACCCTTGCCGAGCTCGCGCGACAGCACACGTCGTTGTCGCGCGACGAAACTGCTCACCTGCAGCACCTTGTCTCCGAGTGGGGCTTGCTCGCCGATCTCTGTTTTGCCGATCTCTTGCTCTATGTCCCCGCAGGCGAAGGTCGATGGCTGGTCACAGCGCATGTGCGGCCGTCTACTGGCCAGACCATCTATCTCAGCGACTGGGTCGGAGCCTGGGCCAGTGAGGCCGAGCTACCGCTGTTGGCGTCCTCGATGGCGAGCGGCGAGGTACAAGAAGCCGACATCGCCGTCGAGAGTCAATCCACACCCGCACAGATGTTGGCGATTCCTGTTCGCTACGACGGGCGTGTCATCGCCGTGCTCACTCGCGAGCGTTCTCGGGTCACGGCACGTCAGCCGGGCGAACTCGAACGGACCTATCTCTCGATCTTCGACCGTTTCGCGAAGATGATCTCCCAAGGCGAGTTCCCCTTCCCCGGTCGTATCGCTGATTCAGGTGCGGCACCGCGGGTCGGCGACGGCGCGATGGTGCTCGATGACGAAGCCCGTGTGAGGTACGCATCTCCGAACGCCGTGTCAGCGTTGCATCGCGTCGGCATCAGTGCCAACGCCGTTGGCATGCGCCTCGCCGAACTGGGGTTCAACGACAGTTCTATTCGGCAGGCCTACGAACGCAGCGAGCCGGTGATCGAGGAGTTCGATCAGAACGCCGATGTCACGTTGCTCACCCGATGCATTCCGATCATCGAAGATGGTCGCGTCACGGGTGGCATGTTGATGCTGCGTGATGTGACCGAGTTGCGACGCCGGGACCGCTTGTTGCTGTCGAAGGACGCAACGATTCGCGAGATTCATCATCGGGTCAAGAACAACCTGCAAACGATTTCGTCGCTGCTGCGCCTTCAGGCGCGTCGGCTCACTTCTGACGAAGCAAAAGCAGCGATCGCCGAATCTGTCCGGCGCATTCGCACCATCGCGCTGGTGCACGAAACGCTGTCGCGAGAGCCGGGTGACGACGTTGCGTTCATCGAAATCGTGCGTCCATTGCTGCGGCTTGCCGAGGAAGGACTGCAGTCCATCGATCGACCGGTGCACTTCGTCGTGCAAGGCGACGGCGGCAGACTGCCGTCAACGGTGGCGACACCGTTGAGCGTCGTCCTCACTGAACTTCTCCAAAATGCCGTCGATCATGGTTTCCCAGAAGGCAGCGCAGGCGGCACCGTGGTGGTGCAACTTGCCAACGACGGGGTAGAGCTTCGGGTACGGGTACTCGACGACGGCCGTGGTCTCGACTCGAAGTTCGAGCTGAGCAAGGCCACAGGTCTTGGCCTGTCGATCGTGCGTACCCTGGTGACGACCGAACTGGCGGGCTCGCTCTCGATGCGCGCAGGCGTCAGCGAGGACTTTGTTGCTGCCGGTCTGGCTCAACACCCCAATGGCGCCGGCACCGTCGTGGACCTGCGTGTGCCGCTCGAGGGCGACTGATCGCGTCAGTGCAAATCAGCTGGCAAGGCTCGTCTTATTGCGGGCAACCTGCGCGCGACGCATGATGCGACGCTCTTCTTCGGAGGTGCCACCCCAGATACCAGAGTCTTGGTTTGTTTCGAGCGCGAACTCGAGGCACCGTACGTTCACCGGGCATTCACCGCAGACTTCTTTTGCTCGTGCGATCTGGCTGAGCGCGTGCCCTGTTGTGCCAATTGGAAAGAACAAATCAGGATCAGTATCTCGGCAAATGGATGCCGAACGCCATGAATAGTCGGCGTGGGCAAGGGTGAGGCTTGACGCGAGAATCGACACGTCGTTACTCCTGACGGGACGGAGGGCTGAGGGCAATAACTGGTCTGTGCTGGTCTTGCCGATGAGTCGCCTCGACTGGTTGAGGCGTGAATCATCCGGTGCTCGTACGGTACGTTGGGATGGCTCGCTTGACAAGGGCTTGAATTCAAGAATGTGTCCATTTGGTAAACAATTGATATAGCCCATCACGAAAACAGATGAGCAACCTCCCCGAAGTGGTGAGGTAAGCAGTGAGAGAGAGTGAAGGAAAGTATGGCTGTGCAAGTGCTGGCCCATCGTGGGGCGTCTCGAGCCGAACGCGAGAACACGGTCGCCGCCTTCAGACGCGCCGGTGAGATGGGCGCCCATGGTGTCGAGCTCGACGTGCGTCGCGCTGCCGACGGCGTGCTGGTCGTGCATCACGATGCCCACGTGAGCGACCAGCGTCCTGTTTGCGAGGTCTCGAGCAGCGATCTCGCCGCCGATGCCGCCACGGCTCACATTCCGACACTCGCTCAAGCCCTCGACGCGTGTGTAGGTATGTGGGTGAATCTCGAGATCAAGAACGACGAACAAGAGCCCGACTTCGATCCGCACGAGTGGGTGGCCGAACAAACGATGGCCTTGCTTGACGAGCGTGGCGAATCAGATCGCTGGCTGATGTCCTCGTTCCGGATCGAGACGATCGATCGCTGTCATGCGGTCGCTCCGCACGTACGTACTGCCTGGCTCACCGGAGCCGTGCCCGACGACGTCGTGGCCTTCCTCGCATCGCGCGGCCACATCGCACTTCACCCGTGGGTACGTCTGCTCACGCGTGACGTCATCGACCACTGTCATGCGGCTGGCATCGTGGTGAACACGTGGACGTGTGACGATCCGCAACGTATGAAGGAGCTGATCGACTGGGGCATCGACGGCATTTGTACGAACGTACCCGATGTCGCGCTAGACGTGCTCGCTGCTCGCTGAACCACGTGTCGCCGATTCGGGCGTTGCCGGCACGGTGATGTTTGGGCGCACAAGGCGCACGGCATTTGGCACGTGCTCAAAATGCAGTGCCGATGTCTCGCCGAGGTAGTCGCCATCCACCTGGTACGGAAAAGGTGTGTTGCCGTGAACGGCGATGTCCATGACGTCTTCGTGGACGTCGAGGTAACTCGTGGGCTTGACCCCGCCTCCACGCAGTGCGCCACCTAGGGACTTGAGGATCGCGGTCACCTTCATGGTCTTGAACGTGATTGCGACGAGGCCTCGGTCGAGTGTTGCCGCGGGTGACAGATCGAGCGGCCGATTTCCGAGATAGGTGTATGGGTTGGTGTTGAGCACAACCGTGAAGTAGCCGTCCACGACACGGTCGCCATTGGCGAACGTGAGCTCGAAGTGGGGATTCTTGCGGTCGTACTTCGATGCCCACGTGCGTACGGCGGCATAGATGAACAACGGGTGTCCCGCCCACCGCTTCAGCGAGCCGTGGTTTTCGACTTCCTTCACGACGGCGGCGTCGTAGCCAACACCGGTGTGGAAACAGAAGTACCGGCCGTTGACCCGGCCGAGACCGATCGGTTCGATGTGTTGGCTGTTGATGCCGTGCGCCAACTGTTGCACTGCGTGCACCGGGTCGTTGGGCATGCCGAGCGTACGTGCGAAGACGTTGGTGCTACCACCGGGCAGCGCGCCCAGGGCCGTGTTGGTGCCAGCTACACCCGTGGCGACCTCGTTGAGGGTGCCGTCGCCGCCGAAGCCGATGACGACATCGAAACCGCGCCGCGCGGCGTCTTGCGAAAAGCGTGTTGCGTGCCCGCGCCGGTTCGTCTCGACGATTTCGACGTCGTTGCCGCGCGACAGAATCTGATGCACCACGACCGTGTTGCGTGCCGTGACAGACGATGCAAAAGCGTTGACGACGAGCAAGATCCGCAAGGTCCCGAGGGTAGCAGCGACGATCGAGTTGCTGCGCAGGTTAGGAAGCGCCTCAAGTCGTCGGTAACAATAGGAGTCCTATGAACGTGATCGTTTGTGTCAAACAGATCCCCGACCCGGCCAGTCCGGGAGCGTTGGATCCCTCTACTAACACCCTCAAGCGCGATGGCAAGCTCATCCTCGACGAGTCGGACAGCTACGGCGTCGAGATGGCCCTCCAGCTCGTCGATTCTGCAGGCGGCGGTGAGGTCAGCCTCATTTCCATGGCTCCCAACGGCGAAGTGTCTGGTATGCGCACGGCACTTGCGATGGGCGCCGCGAAGGGCGTTCTTATCAGCGATCCGGCCCTGCTTGGCTCCGATGCGTTGACCACCGCCAAGGTGCTCGCCGCTGCCGTGCAGCGTCTCGGCGGGGCAGACTTGATCATTGCGGCCACCGAGTCGAGCGACGGTTACACCGGCACCGTGCCCGAGCAATTGGCCGAGGTGCTCGGCCTTGCATCCGTCACGTTTGCCAAGAAGGTCACCATCACCGGTGGCACCCTGCAAGCGCACCGTCAGACAGAAGAGGGCTACGACGAAGTCACGTGCCCGTTACCGGCCGTCATCAGCGTCACTGCCGGTGTGGTCGAGCCGCGTTACCCGAGCTTCAAGGGCATCATGGCCGCCAAATCCAAGCCAGTCGATCAGGTCACCGCTGCCGATCTCGGTGTGACCCCGGTCGGCTGGGCCGGTGCTGGTCAAAACATCGTCACTGTCACGCAGGCCGAGGCCCGCGCTGCTGGTGAGATCATCGAAGACGATGGTGAGAGCTTCACCAAGATCGTCGAATTCCTCGAAAACCTGAAAGTGATCTGAGGTCCGTTATGGCATTGAACAACATTTGGGTCTTTGCGCAGGTCGCAAACGGAGCTCCCACCACCGCCACGCTCGAGCTGCTCACTAAGGCCCGCACACTGGGCGCCACGCTGTCGGCCTTCGTCGGCGGCGAGGGTTCGGGTGTCGCGGCTGCGCTCGGCGAGTACGGCGCAACAACGGTGTACGCAACTGGTGATCTTGCCGGCAAGCTGGCGGGTGTCGCTGTTTCGGCAGCGATGAAGGCCGTCATCGACGGCGGAAGTGCTCCGGATCTGATCATGTTCCCGCAGAGCTACGAAGGCCGTGATGTGCTCAGCCGTCTCTCGGTGAAGCTCGATCGCACGGTGCTCACCAACAATGTCGATATCGCTGTCGACGGCGGTGCCGTGCAGGTGACGACGCCCGTCTTCGGCGGCAACGTGTTGGTCACCACTGGTTTCACGGGTGCGGGTCCGCACCTCGCCGCCTTCAGGCCAAAGAGCTTCGCGGCCGAGTCTGCTGGTGGCGACGCGGCGTCAGTCGTCGCCGCGCCGGTGCCCGATCTCGGTGCGACCGGTGGCGCAACCATCACGGCTGTGCACGTGGAAGAGACCAGCGGTCCCAAGCTCGATGAAGCCAGCATCGTGGTCTCAGGCGGTCGCGGTCTCGGCGAGGCAGCCAAGTACGTAATGATCGAACAACTCGCCAAGCTGCTCAAGGGTGCGCCGGGCGCGTCACGCGCGATCGTCGATGCGGGTTGGGTGCCGTACAGCTATCAGGTCGGCCAGACCGGCAAGGTCGTCAAGCCCAGCGTCTACATCGCCGCCGGGATCTCCGGTGCGACGCAGCACATGGTGGGCATGAAGGGCTCGAAGAACATCATCGCGATCAACAAGGACAAGGAAGCTCCCATCTTCGGCATTGCCGATCTGGGCATCGTCGGCGATGTGCACAAGGTCCTGCCCAA
>JAYTWP010000478.1:0-6450 GCA_043743395.1 Actinomycetota bacterium
ATCATCGATCGACTCGCGGCGAGCCCAGTCCGAAGATTATTGACAGCAAACTAAGCAGTGACGGGTTGCGAGCCGACTCTCGGAGTGCATCGTTGAGTACACACCCAATTCCATCGCAACCATCACGACTCGGTCGGCGGCTGCGCGGCGCGGCATGGCTTGTTGTCGGCGCGTTCGTTGTGCTGTTTCTCGTACAGAACCATTCCGACCTCCACAACGCTTGGCGAGCGATCCTCGAGTCCCACAAGTCATGGCTCGCGCTCACGGCGCTTGCCATGGTCATCTGGCTTCTCAATCTTTCGTGGTTGCACGCGTCCGCTCAGCGCGCTGCCGGGTTGCACCCCGGTGCAGCAGACCTGATCCGTCCGGCGATCGTCGGCAACGCGTTGAACCTGGTAACCAAGTCGGGCGGAATGGCAGGACTGGCAACGTTTGTCGCTGACGCGCGCCAAACGGGACGATCACGAGGATCTGTTGTAGCGGCATACGCACTCGCACAGATGCTTGGCGAAATCGCCTTCGGTGCCACATTGCTGATCGCTCTGGTTTTGGTGTGGGTCGACGGCCGACTCAGTGGTGCCGAAATCGCCGCAAGCTGCGTGTTCATCGTGTACCTGTCAGCACGAGTCGGACTGCTCGCGGCCTCGGTTCGATCCCGTGATGCTGTGCGCCGGCTCCACGCGTGGCCACGGCGCGCGATTTCAGCACTCCGCCACGAAGAGGCGCCGACGATCGATACCTCCGGCGCAGATGAGCTCTACGACGCAATGTTGTTGATTCGACGAGAGCGGCGCCGCGCGCTCCCGGTCCTCGGTCACGCAATGGCGCTCGAGGCGTTGGGAGTACTCGAACTGTGGGGTGCCGCCGCGGCGGTCGGGGCGAGCAACAGTCTGCTCGTGGCATTTGTTGGCTACGCGGTATCAGTCCTGTTCACCATCGTTGGGTTCTTGCCCGGCGGCATCGGATTTGTCGAGATATCTTTGGGCGCAGTGCTCACGAGTTACGGCGCGTCGATCGCGACCGCAACTGCGGCGGTCGTTCTGTATCGAGTCGTGGAGCTGTGGTTGCCGCTGATGATCGGCTCCATGTTGGCGCGCAGCCTGCGCCGGACCAAAGCAGTGCCGGCATGAGTGAGCGCAGCTCTCGTCGACTCGTGGCCATGGCCGCGACGACGTTGGGAACGGCCGACCTTGTTCTCGCCGCAGGCACACAGACAGCCCTGAAGGCCGGATTTCTCGGAGTGGGTTGGGCGCTCAGCGCAGTGTTCGGCGCCCGCTACATCTTGCTCATTGCGGGTATTTCGTTGATCGTGATTGCTCGTTCGCTCCTTCACGGCAAGCGCAACGCATGGAGAATCGCTTTCGTCGCAGTCTTCGTGTCGGCCCTCGGACATCATGTGAAGGAGGCCGACGCCATCGGTCTCGCACTGTCAGCGGGCTTGTTGATCCTGCTCATTGTGGTGCGTCGCAGCTTTCGTGCGAAATCCGACCCGGCGCTCGTGCGACGAGGTGTTCAGCTGCTTGCATCAGGCTTTCTTGCGACGTTCGTGTACGGCACGGTCGGTCTGTACTTCCTCGATCGGAACTTTCGTGAGAGCACGACGTTGGGAGAATCGATCGAGGACGCACTACGCCTGCTCGTACTCCTGCCGACATCAGCGATCGAACCAGTAACTCGACACGGACGCTGGTTCATCGATTCAGTGCGCTTTGCGGCACTCGCGGTACTGCTTCTCGGTCTCGCTCGAATCGTGGCTACCGTCGTGTTCCGGCAGGATCGAAGCGACCGAGCGACCGTTGTCGAGATTCTCCAACGCTGGGCGACAACGTCGCTGGCGCACTTCGAGCTTCTCGATGACAAGAGTTGGCTGATCGCTGCTGACCGTCAGGCGTTCATCGGATACAAGGTAATCGGAACCACCGCAGTTGCTCTTGGTGACCCGATCGGAGCCGTCGACTCATGCAAACAAGTGCTCGAAGAATTCGCGCGACTGTGCGACCTCAACGGATGGACGCCAGCACTCCATCAGGTCACGCCACAGGCATCAGGATTACTTGCTGAGGTTGGCTTCAAGTCGCTGAAGATCGGCGAAGAGGCAATCATCGATGTGCAGAATTGGTCGGTGGATAATCCCGACTACAAGTGGCTCCGATCAGCAATACGGCGAGTTGAGCGCGCCGGTTTCGAGCTCGCCGAATTGCCGAAGCCATTGGACGATCTCACGATCTCACAGCTTCGAGAGGTGTCGGAGGCATGGATCCGAACGGGAGCCCATCGTGAGCGAACGTTCACGGTCGGCCAGTTTGATCCCGAGTATCTGCAGCTCACACGCATCGTTGTCGTGCGTCATCGCGACGACAGCCGCATCGTGGCCTTTGCCAATGTTCTTCCGTCGTATCAGAGCGACGAGGGCACCTTCGATCTCATGCGCTATCGACCAGATGCGCCGAACGGCGTGATGGACTACCTCTTCGTCGGCCTGATCGGTCTGTTCAAGAACGATGGCATGACCGGGATGAACCTCGGGCTGGCTCCGCTGGCAAACATCAGTGGCGAAACGGTTGCCGACCGTACACTGCGGCTGCTCTACGAGCGCGGGGGCAAGGCCTTCCGATATCAAGGATTGCGAGCCTTCAAGGACAAGTGGCATCCGCGTTGGGAGGATCGCTTCATCGGGTACCGACACGAGGCCGACCTACCAAAGGTGGCGACTGCTGTGATTCGGGCGGGGGAACTCCCTGAGCCGACGAGCGCGTGGGGTCGGCTGCGTTGGGTCGCACGAACGTTTCCGGTCAGTTTGGCGATTGGTGGACTCATCATCTGGTTGATGATCGTTACGGCCGTCGATCGTTCGACGTACCCCGGCATCGTGCGCCATTTCGCGCTCGGCTGGCGCGATCTGTCGCATCTGCGATTGTGGCGTCTGCCGACCGCACAGTTCATCCAAACTCGTGCGGGATATGTCTGGTCCAACGTCGCGCTTTGCCTGATCGCACTGCCACTTGCCGAGTGGACGGTCAAGAGCCGACGTACGGTTGCAGTGTTCTTCATCGGCGATTGGGTCAGCACCGTCCCTGTCCTCATCGCGGTTCGACTCGCCGCTGCGAGCGGTAGTGCGCCCGCCGTCGCGATCATTCGTGGTCGTGACAGCGGGCCATCGGCTGGCGCCTGGGCGCTGATCGCAACGGTGGCGATGTCGTTGGAGAATCGGATCGCAAGACGGACGGGCCTCGCTGTCATCGTCGCCTTCCTGGTCACAACGTTGGCCGTTAACCACCGACTCTTCGACGCCCAACACCTCGTGTCGGCCACCGCGGCGGCTCTGTTCGCATGGGAAATTCGCCGTCGGGCACAGCGGAATCAAGTGACCGGTCGAACGGTTTGATTGTTGTGAGCTCAGACGGCCCGACACTGCCTCCAGGTGGGCCACGGCACCAACCCGACACGTTTCGGCGCTGGCTTCCGGCGGTTGCGGCGCTCGCCGTGCTCGCTGCGGTGGTCCTCGCCGGCGTGTTCGGATCGGGCAGCAAGTCAGACCGCAACGCTGGCCTCGGCGCAATCAACAACCCGTCGCTCACTGTGCCGACGAGCCTTGCCGATCCGATTGCGATCGCTACCGGACCAACGCTGCCCAAGACGACGCTGCTCAAGGCAATCGGGTTCGGATCCACTGGCGCCGACGTGCAGCAAGTCCAACAGCGCCTCACGGACCTCGGATTCGCTCCTGGGCCGATCGATGGCCGCTTCGGATCTGGCACGCAACAGGCCGTGTGGGCATTCGAAACGCTCGTGATGAAGCTTCCTCGATCGAACGCGACGGGCAAGGTCACCAACGACATGTGGCAGGCGATGCAGAGCAACCTGGTGATCGCACCGCGCCGCACCGTGGCCTCAGGCAGTGGGGCAACGCACATGGAGATCTACCTGCCCGAGCAAGTAGGAATCGTGTTCACCGATGACAAACCACTGCTGATCGCCCATATCTCATCGGGCGTGGAGAATCCAGACAAGACACCCCAGACATGGTGCGAGACCGTCACATACGACACCGACGAATTCGGCGCGCCGTTGGCGGTCCCCGTGCAAAAGGCCGTGTGTGCAGAGGCCAAGACCCCGGGAGGCGTTTTCAAGTTCACGCGCCGCTACACCGGTGACCGCGTTGGACCCCTCGGAGGCATGATGAACCCCGTCTACTTCAACTACGGGATTGCAGTTCACGGTGCTGACCACGTTCCACTCGAGCCAGCGTCGCACGGTTGCATCCGACTCAATCAGAACATCGCCAAGACATTTCCATCGTTGGTGAGCAACGGCGACCGTGTCTATGTGTGGGCTGAGGACGGCAAGCAGCCCGAGCAGTACACCCGGGCAGAATCGCTGCCGTCGTTCAATCGACGCGACCCCAACGCGACCACCACAACCTCGAGCACGACCACGACGATCGCCGTCACGTCGACCACCACGCCCGCGCAGACAACCGTGCCTGCGCCAACCCCCACGCCGACGCCGACTCTTGCGACCACGCCGGCGGCGACCTCGACATCGGCCGGCGGGTAGTGCCAGGTTGCAAAGAGAATGATCATTCTCTAGAGTGAGAACACTCATTCTCACTTGGAGATCTCATGCCCCACCAGATCGTTCCAGACCAAGCCACACCTCGCCCCCCGCTGCCGCCATTCGACGCGGCGATGGCGCGCCAGAAGGTGCATATGGCCGAGGCCGCATGGAACAGCCGTGACCCCGAGCGGGTCGCGGCGGCCTACAGCCCCGATTCCGAATGGCGCAACCGGGGCGAGTTCATTCGGGGCCGCGAGGCAATCGTTGCCTTCCTCAGTCGCAAATGGCAACGCGAACTCGACTATGTCTTGCGTAAGGATCTCTGGGCCTTCACGGACACCCACATTGCCGTCCGCTTTCAATACGAGTGGCACGACGCAGACGGGCAATGGTTCCGGTCGTACGGCAATGAGAACTGGGAGTTCGACGACCTCGGCTACATGTGCCGACGCGAAGCCTCGATCAATGACGTCGCAATCGCAGAGTCCGACCGTCGCCTGTTCGGTCCCCGTGCCCAAAGTGACGACAGTGGGATTCCGCTCCAATGAAACAGCCCACGGCGACCGACACGGCGACCGACACGGCGACCGACACGGTGGCGCCCTCGCTGGACGCAGCCGACCGGCGGATCCTCGACGCTGCCGACCAGCTCTTCTATGAGCGAGGAATCGCAGCGGTGGGGATGGCCGAGATCCGCGATGAGGCGGGAGTCTCGTTGCGTCGCCTCTACGCGATCCATGCGTCAAAGAGAGCGCTCGTCGCTGCATGGCTCAACGACCGCCATGCCAGATGGATGGAATGGCTCACGACGACCGTCGACCGCCTCGCGGCACAAGGCGTCGACCCGGTGCTCGCAACATTCGATGCTTTGGCCGAATGGGTGTCAACTCCCGGATATCGAGGATGCGCCTTCTTGAACGCCATCGCCGAGACGGCAGAGATCGACGACACACACAAATCGATCATCGCTGGCCACAAGCGATCGGTCATTGACTACATCGCAAACCTCGCCGCGCGCAGTCACTCCGACACCCCTGAGTGGCTACCTGAAGCGGTCGGCGTACTGATCGACGGCGCGATCGTTCAATCTGCTGTTTTTGCCAACGAAGCCCCTATTACTGCAGCACGCTGCGCGGCGGCTCAACTCTTGGAGATCCATCCATGACACTGCACGTTGCTTCGCTCTGGCGGTACCCCGTCAAGACGTTGGCCGGAGAGCAGATCGCCACCGCCGAGCTCACGGCGGATGGCATACCCGGAGATCGCGTTGTCCATGTGCGCGGCCCGGAAGGTGTGCGCACATCCCGACGACATCATCGTCTACTCGGACTCCACGGCACGCTCGACCCTGAGGGCGTGGCGCTCATCGACGGATTCCCGTGGCACTCACGGGAGGCACTGGATCTCGTTCGCGATGCGGCGGGCGCCGATGCGTGGCTCGAGGCCAACACCGGGTTGGAGAGGTTCGACATTCTGCCGCTGCTCGTCGCCACCGATGGAGCAGTGCAAGCCTTCGGGCGCGACGTCCGACGGCTCCGGCCAAACATTCTGATCAGCGGTGTCGAGGGTCTTGATGAGACCACCTGGCCAGGCACCGAGCTTCACATCGGAGACGCCGTGATCGACCTTGATTCGCTGCGGCCACGGTGCCCAATGACCACGGTCGATCCCGACACCCTCGAGCGCGACCCCGAAGTGCTTCGCGACATCGCACGCCGCTTTCGTGGACGACTCGCGCTCAACGCAGATGTCATCACGCCAGGGACGATTCGGGTGGCCGACGAGGTACTGCGGGTCGTTCCCAGCGTGGCCTCGGTGGTCCTTGCTGTCTAAGGCTCAAGGTTCGCGTCGTTCATCAACTCCATAGTGGCGTGGTCGCCGACACAACCCACC
>JAYTWP010000479.1:0-3766 GCA_043743395.1 Actinomycetota bacterium
GGGGCACAAAGGCAGCTGAATCGATGAGATCCCCAAGACGGTCGAGCGCCTCTGCCCGATTTCGAAGTTGAGACCGCCGACTCGAGGCGACAACACGCACTTGTGCCCCCAACTTTGCGATCACTCTGGCGGAGATCAGCTCGGGCAGATCAGCTTGGGCCAGGTCGCAGACCAACTCCACCTTGGAGTCGGTGGTGTTGACGTGTTGACCGCCAGGTCCCGACGATCGCGAGAACCGCCATGAGAGGGCGACCGGATTGATGCGCCACCCTGCCGGGGTGACGGGATCGTTGGCGTCCACGGCTAGCGACGCCCCTCGCCGAGGTCATTCCAGCGGGTGATCGCAGGTCCGTCACGCAGGTCTTCGATCTCGCTGACCGACGCTGTGTCGAGAGCGAGGTGACGGCCCATGGAGCCCGGCTGACCGAGGGCCCGAGCTGCCAAGATACGTAAGAGATGGCCGTGCGCGAACACGACGGTGAGCGCGACCTCGCGCGAGCGCGCCTCACCGATAAACGAATCGACGCGAGCAACCACGTCGGACATCGACTCGCCGCCAGGGCAGCCGTCCCACAGTGTCCAACCGGGAACCATGGCCTTGATCTCGGTCGTCGTGCGACCCTCGTAATCGCCATAGTCGAATTCGCGCAAGCGGTCGTCGAGCGCCACGAACCACTCGCCGAGCACAATCCGAGCGGTCTGCTGCGCGCGCTCCAGCGGACTTGACCAGATTGATGCCGCGTCGAGGTCGCCGATCGCCGCCAACACCGTGGACCGAATGGCGACAGCCTGCCCCCGGCCGCTCGCTGTCAACGCAAGATCGGTCCTGCCGGTGTGCTTTCCGCTCGCGCTCCACTCTGTCTCACCATGGCGAACCAGCACGAACTTCACACGGCCAAGGTACCAATCCGTGCTAAGCCTTTTGGGATGGGCGCCGATATCGAGGCAATCGTCCGTCGAGTACCGGGGTGGGAACGGACGGAATTGTCGATCCGACCACTGACGGGTGGCATTACTAATCGCAACTTCGTGGTCACCGTCGACGAGGTCGAGTTCGTTGTGCGTGTTCCAGGCGAACGTACCGAACTGCTTGGCATCAACCGCCTGTGTGAAGCCGAGGCATCGCAACGCGCGAGCGAACTGCTCGTCGGCCCACCCGTGCTCGGAGAGCTTCCCGGCGTTGGCACGCAGATCACGCGGCTCATGCCCGGGCACCATCTCGAGAACGTGACGTTCATCGATCGGCTCCCGGACGTCGTTGCGCTGATCAAGACCTTCCACGAGAGCGGGCCACTCAAGGGCGCGTTCCCAATCCATCGAGTTGTCGAGTGGCATGCCCGCGATGCTGCGAGTTACGGAGTCATGCCTCCGAAGGCGTACGAGAGGCTCCATCAGCAGAGTCGTCACATAGAGGCCGCGTTCGCAGCATCACCGTTTGCATTAGTGCCGTGTCACAATGACCTGCTTCCGGGCAACATGCTGTTCGATGACGAACGCGTTTGGTTGCTCGACTACGAGTACGCCGGCATGAACGACGTGTTCTTCGATCTCGCCAATCTCAGCGTCAATTGTGGTCTCACCCCTCAGGCCGATAACCAATTGCTTACCCTCTACTTCGGAGGCGTCAGCACATCGGGCTGGGCACGATTGCAACTCATGAAGGTGATGAGCGAGTTCCGTGAGGGTATGTGGGCCGTCGTGCAACAGGCGATCAGCACCCTCGAAACGGATTTTGTCACGTATGCAAACGACCGACTTGCCAACTGTGAACGTCTCTCGTCTGCCGCTGCGTTCGGACACTGGCTGACAGACGCACGCGACGACCCCCGCGTCTAGATTCGGTGCCTATGCGAACTCAAGCACGAGCAGTGATCATCGGTGGCGGCGTCGGCGGCGCAAGTATCGCCTATCACCTCACACTTCTTGGCTGGAACGACATCGTGCTCGTCGACCGCGATCAACTGACGAGCGGCTCCACATTCCATTCAGCCGGCCTCGTCGGACAACTCCGCAGCAGTGTGACGTTGACCAAGATGATGATGTACGGCGCCGAGCTCTACCGCCATCTCTCCGACGAGACCGGCCACGATGTCGGATGGCACGAGGTTGGCTCGCTACGGCTCGCTTCAACTCCCGAACGACTGGAGGAACTCCGTCGACAGGCTGGCTGGGCCAAGACCTTTGGACTACCGCTTGATCTGATCAGTACCCAAGAAGCCCTCGAACGATTTCACGGCCTCTTCGATCCTGCCGACGTGCTGGGCGCGGTGTGGCTACCGACGGACGGTTGGCTCAACCCGAGTGACCTCACGATGGCGCTTGCTGCGGGGGCGCGCAACCGGGGTGCCGAGATCGCGACGATGACCCGCGTCGTGTCGATCGGAGTCGACACGATCGATGGCCGCAAGCGCGTCACCCACGTCGACACCGACAAGGGCCGGATCACATGCGACGTCGTTGTCAACGCGGGCGGAATGTACGCGCACGAGATCGGTCGCATGGCCGGCGTGAATGTTCCCATCGTGGCGATGGCCCACCAGTACGCGATCACCCGGCCAAAAATCACCGTGCCGTCCGACCTTCCAACGATGCGCGACCCGGACCGGCTTGTGTATTTCCGCGAAGAAGTCGGCGGCCTGATCATGGGCGGGTACGAGCGCAACCCAGATCCGTGGTGCCTTGACGGCAACATTCCTCCCACGTTCAACAACACGTTGCTCTCTCCCGACTGGGACCGGTTCTTGCCGCTGACAGAAGCCGCCCAGACATTGGTGCCGTGTATCGCAGATGCCGACGTGCATCAACTCATCAACGGACCCGAGGCGTTCACTCCAGACGGCGAGTTCATCCTCGGTGAGAGCGAAGTTGGCGGCTTCTTCGTTGCGGCCGGATTCTGTGCACACGGCATCGCCGGTGCTGGCGGCAATGGCAAGGTCATCGCAGAGTGGATCGTCGGCGGTGAGCCTCCCATGGACTTGTGGAAGATGGACATTCGGCGCTTTGGCAATCAGTACCGCTCGCGCCAATTCAGTCTCGAGCGCACCTACGAGGTGTACAGCACGTACTACGACATCGTGTATCCGAATCATGAACGTCAGGCGGGTCGCCCGCTGCGGATGCCGCCGGCCTACCCACGCCATCAGGCACTTGGCGCTGAGTTCGGCGAGAAGAGCGGCTGGGAACGCGTCAACTGGTACAGCTCCAACGAGAACCCGGCGCACGAGCCCCTCCGACCGCGCGGGTGGGCGGGTCAGCATTGGTCGACTGCGATCGTGACCGAACATCTCGCCACACGAAGTGCAGCAGGCCTGTTCGACGAATCGTCGTTCGCCAAGATCGAGGTATCCGGCAGCGGTGCTGCCGCATTCCTGCAACATATGTGCGCCAACAACATCGACAAGAAGCCCGGCTCGATCACATACACCCAGATGCTCAACACGCAAGGCGGGATCGAGTGTGACTTCACCGTGACGCGATTGGAGGCCGATCGTTTCCTCATCGTCACGGGCACAGCGTTTGGTCGTCACGATCTCTCGTGGATCTCGTCACATGCACCAACCGATGGCGCCGTCGATGTTCGAGATGTCACGGCCTCGATGGCGTGCTTCGGACTCTGGGGACCGAAGGCGCGCGCGATTCTCTCGGCGGTCAGTACCGACGATCTCTCGTTTCCATATATGCAGGCCCGCTTCATCACGGTGGGTGACGTGCCGTGTTGGGCGCTACGGGTTACCTACGTCGGCGAGACCGGATGGGAGTTGTATCC
>JAYTWP010000480.1:0-2260 GCA_043743395.1 Actinomycetota bacterium
CCGGTGGCAGCATCGACTCCGCAGTTGTTGCAGCAACTCGTGGCGGCGCGACGCAGCTTCGTCTGACCTGTCATCGACTGCACTCAGCCAGCAACCGGACGCTGCTCGCCGTCGCTCCACGTGCGCGTGGCAGTGGGGTGACGAAGTTTGCCAAGTGCTCGCGCCTCGATCTGGCGGATGCGCTCGCGTGTGAGGTCGAAGGTCTCGCCGATCTCGGACAGTGTTTGCGGCTCGTGACCAATTCCGAAACGTGCGGAGAGCACGGCCCGCTCGCGTTCGCTGAGCTTGGCCAGTTGCACATGGAGGGCCTGTCGCTCGAGTGATGCGGCCGCTGCCTCGAAGGGCACGATCGCATCCTGATCCTCGACCATGTCGCCCAGCACGGTGTCGCCGTCTTCGCCAAGTGGGGAAGAAAGCGACATGATGTTGCGGCGATGTTGGTGCACCAAGCGCACACGCTCGGACGTGATGCCCGTGTCCGCCGCGATCTCATCGCTGGTTGGTTGACGATCGAGTTCTTCCCACAGCTTCGCAGTGCTCTGATCGATCAGACTGTATTGCTCGCGCACGTGTGAGGGCACACGGATGGTGCGCGAGGTGTCGTTGACGGCGCGTCCGATTGCCTGTCGGATCCACCATGTGGCGTACGTACTGAACTTGAACCCCTTGGTGTGGTCGAACTTTTCAACCGCTTTCATCAGGCCGACGTTGCCCTCTTGGATGAGGTCGAGAAGTGAGAGTCCGTGTCCCTCGAAACGCTTGGCGATGCTGACAACGAGACGTAGGTTGCCTTGGATAAAGACGCGTCGCGCGTCTGCGGCAACGGAGATGAACGATTCGAGTTCTTTACGTTTGTGTCGGCTAACGGCGCTCGGAGATTCGAGTTGCGCCTGGGCAACTCGGCCAATCTCGATGCGCGCCGCAAGTGTGCGTTCATCCTCCGTGCTGAGCAGGGGGTGCGCGCCGATTTCTTCGAGGTAACGGCGGAGAACGTCGTCTCCACCCGAGTCACCGGTGCGTGATGCCATCGCCGCGAACCGTAGTTGTCGTGGCCGTCGAATCCGCGGATGTCGGTCCGCTCGAGGGTGACAGCCGAGTAAGATCGGCTCTCCGTTCGCGGGCGTATAGCTCAGTTGGTAGAGCGCTTCCCTTACAAGGAAGTGGTCGGGGGTTCGAGTCCCTCTGCGCCCACGGGTCGTTGTGTGAATCACAACGAAATTGGCCTGTTGTCCCTGCTCAGGCCAGGGTTTGAATGAAGAGCCGAAGGGTCCACTCGTCATTCTCGGTTCAGTACCGGTCCCGACTACGAAGCAAGGTACTCGCGTAGTGCTGCCCGGATGACGTCGCTATTGGTGGCGTGCTCCCGGATGGCGCGAGCCCGGAGCGACTCGAGCAGATCCGGATCAAGTCGCACGGGGACCAGTTGGGCTGGCCCTGATCCGATGCTGGGGCGGCCTCGACGGCGGATCTGGTCGACGTCGTACTCGTGAGTGGCGACCTCATCGGCGAGACGATCGACGTCGCTGTCGGTGAGCGGCCGTCCTGAGGCTGTCGTGTAGGTTCGCTTGCTGGCCATGGTCACTCCGTTGGATCGGGAAGCAATATGAAGAACTGCGACCGGAGCCGCATCGCGTGAATGACTAGAAGTTCGTCGCCCTGGAGAACAAGAGCGATGAGTTCGAGCAGGTTGCCTGCCTTGTCCGGTCCGATGAGCAGGACCTTCGGAGGATCACTCTCGGGATCGAGGTCGGCGAGGGCAACCAGGTGGTCGGTCGCGTGTGAGATCTGGGGTCGCGTGACCCCGTGCTTGAGGGCCGACCGGTGGATCAACACCCCGTTAATGTAACACGAAATTCGACCGATCGACCGACTCGGTGGTCACGGTCGGCCGACGCTGGATGCCGAGTTTTCCAAGTGTGCGGCGACGGTGCAGTGATGCACGCCGAGCGCCTTGGCGATGCCTCGTAGCGATCCCCCCGCACGGTGCTCAACAGCGATCAGGTCGATTTCTGAGGCGTGAAGATGGCGTTGGACCGGTCGGGATTGGGGTTTGAAAGCCGTCCCGTTTCCTCCGAAGTAGCGCGGTCAGCGGCCGAGAAGACTCCTCCCGATCCCGGCGAACGGTGCTTCGTGCCGTATCGAGGCCGCGATGCACCAGTGGCTACCAGGTGTTTCAGGTGTTCGGGAGGGTTTGAAAGCCGTCCCATAAGGTCCACCGGTGTTGTCAGAATGACAACGTCCTCCCAGCTCAGGGTGTATT
>JAYTWP010000481.1:0-11520 GCA_043743395.1 Actinomycetota bacterium
CTCTGCTCGAATGACGAGGGTAAGAGCGCAAGGAACGCTGCACCCACCACAACGGTGGGGAGCACGAATGGCACCGTGAGCAGAGCCGTCAGCAAGCGACGACCACGAAATTCGTACCGTGCGATGAGGTAGGCCGGCACGAGTCCGATGGCGATGGTGAGCGCCGTGCTCAACAACGCCTGCCAAGTCGTGAACCACAACACGCGCCGTATCTCCGCATCGTGGCCGACCGAACGCACTGCATCGAGCGTGATCGAGTGTGAGGCCAGCGTGACGACCGGCCAGAGGTAGAAGACACAGATGAACACCACTGCCGGTGCCGCGAGCGCGGCAAGCAACGCGCGCGGAAGCCGGTTGGGGATCGTCATTTCACCTCACCACGATGTCGGTCCATGTCGTGATCCAGTCCTTCGACTTTGCCTCGATGTCCTTGGGAGAGACGACCCATGGTTTGTCCGGACGGACTGCGAAGTCAATGAACTCCTGTGGCACGGTTGCGTCGGTGCGCGCGGGATACACGAACAGCGTCGTCGGCAACACCTCTTGGAATGCCTTCGACACCATGTAGTCCACCAGTTGCGCGGCCGCAGTCGGGTACTTGGTGCCCCGCAAAATCCCGGCGAACTCGATCTGGTGGAAACACGTGGATCCGAGTACCGCGGTGGACGCAGTGTTGGGACGTGGGTCGGCGAAGATCACCTCGGCGGGCGGACTCGTGCCGTAGCTCACGACCAACGGTCGCGGACCCTTACCGGTCGACCCCGAGAACTGCTCGTAGTAGGCCTGATCCCAGCTGTCAACAACCTTGACGCCGTTGGCGCGAAGGTCCTTCCAGTACTGCTGCCATCCGGTCTCTGCGAATTTCGCAATCGTGGCGAGCATGAACGCGAGTCCGGTCGATGACGTCGCGGGGTTCTCCACCACGAGCAGGTCCTTGTATGCCGACTTGGCGAGATCGTCGAGCGTGGATGGGGGTTCGAGTTGCTTGTCGGCAAACCAGGCAACGTCGTAGTTGATACAGACATCGCCTTCGTCGACGGGAGTGACCTCGTGCTTGGGCACCAGCGCCACGGCGGTCGGCGAGAGTTTGCCAAGTTCGGTCGTTTCGTATGGCGAGAAGACCTTGTTGTCGATCGCCCGCGAGAGAAGCGTGTTGTCGACGCCCCACATCACGTCCCCTTCGGGTGTGCCAGCGGTGAGCACTGCCTTCGACACCATCGCACCGGCATCACCCGCGGTGACGACCTTGACCGCGATGCCAGTGGTGCTGGTGAAGTTCTTGAAGGCCTCGGGCTTGATGCTGAACGAGTCGTATGCAACCAGTGTCAGCGACGTTGGCTTGGACTCGGCGGCAGGCTTTGTACTGCTCGCGCATGCCGTAGCCGCGATTGACAGCGCAATGATTGACAGCGTTACGAATGGCGGCGTTACGAATGTACCCCTGGTTCGTTTCATGACTGACCTCCGGTTGGATTGGGAACGGCGATGACAAATTGATCGGGAAACACGACTGTGAGCACACCGGTTTGGACCTGAACGTGTAGCTCGGACGCGGTCGTTGTATTGCTGACACCGAGACTCGAGCCGGGATGCAGCTCTGCGTTGGTGAGCGGCCAGCGCGCCTCGCGTAGTTCAACACCAGTGCAGGTGCCGTGCAGAGCGAGCAGCGAAAATGTCGCTCCGATGCGCACTGCCAAGGTGGCGGCACGGGGGCCGTGCAACATGTGGATCTCTGCGGTACCCCAGCGCGCTGACACCGAGGTGCATGCTGCGAGCGAGGTGTTGCCGAGCGCCGTGATTGCACCGATGGAGTGGTCGAGGCGATCACCGCCGCCCCCGAGCAGGATCACCTGTTCGGCACCCATGGCGAGCGCGGCTGCTATGGCGAGTTCGGTGTCTGTGGCGTCTTTGTCCGGAGAGAATTCCTGGATCGGAATGCCCGCTGTACGTGCCCATTCGAGCGCCGCGTTGCTCACGGAATCGAGATCTCCGACGAGGAGGTCGGGATGAAGGCCAGCGGCAAGAACGTGGTCGAGACCGGAGTCCGCCGCGATGATGATTGCGTTGTCGGGCAGGCTCGCAATGGCTGCTGCTGGCGGCGATTCGCCGCCGGCGACGATGACTGCAATTGATGTGGTTGGCACGCGACGATTCCCTCCGCTGGCATTACCCAGATCAGGTTCAAGGGTCGGTGCTGGCGTGCACCCTCTCAGCCCGCCGAACCTGCGAGCTCCCCGTATGTTTGATTCACCATAGCGCGATATTCGGCATCGGGTAGGGTCGCGGTATGCCGAGCGACTTTGCGTTGAAGACAATGAACACTGTGCACCGTTTCGTGCTCAAGGCCAGTTTCGGAAAGGTGGGTTGGAATGCCGGCAGCATGCCAGTTCTCGAACTCACCACCACGGGTCGCAAGAGTGGTCAGAAGCGTTCCGTGATGTTGACCTCGCCGTTGCAGGAGGGTTCCACGATTGTCATCGTGGCGTCGCGTGGTGGAGACGATCAGCATCCGGCGTGGTACTTGAATTTGCGCGACCACCCTCAGGTCGAGGTCGCCTTCAAGGGTGGACCGAAGCTTCCCATGGTCGCCAGTATCGCGTCTGCCGACGAGCGGGCACGGATGTGGCCAGTGGTGACGTCCACGTACAAAAACTATGCGGGTTACCAGGCCAAGACCGAGCGCGAGATCCCGCTGGTCTTGCTCGCGCCGGTGAACTGAATAGCGGTCACTTCGAGAGCATGGTCAGCTCCTCGGCCTCGCGCGCTACCGAGCGCAGCATGCCGGGGAAGATGAAGCGGTGGAACGGATGCACGGCCCACCAATACAGATAGCCAAAGAAGCCCCGTGGCTCGTAGAAGGCGGTCTGCTCGACACGCGCACCGATGGGGTCGTCGAGCACCTCGAACTGCAACCAGGCGTAGCCAGGCAGTTTCATCTCCGCGCGCAGTCGCAGAAGGTGAGGGGATTCGAGTGCCTCGACTCTCCAGAAATCGAGTGGCTCTCCGAGCTGTAGCTCGCGTGCGTGGCGCCTGCCGCGGCGCATGCCGACGCCGCCGACCACGCGGTCCATCGCCCCGCGGAGCTGCCACAAGAAGTTGCCCGACGGCCAGCCGGCGTCGCCGCCGAGCGAGCAGATGACGTCGAACACCGCCTGGGGAGGCGCATGTACAGACCGCCGATAGCGGTCGACGAGCATGCCTTCGTGCACATCGAGTTGGCCGCGCTCTGGGAGTTGATCGCTGAAGCTGGACAAACTCGAGGCCCACGTCGTCTTCACCTCGTCACTGGCAATGCGGCGTAATGCACGGTCGACAGCGAGGTCGTAGCCGGCGGGTTCGACCGAAAATTCAGTGAGCGCGCGGGGGTCGTGCACGACGGTATCCGTTTGCAGGCTCTCGATCAGTGGTTGCACGATTCTGTAAGGCACCGGAGTGAGGAGGCCGACGAATTTCGAACTGAGTTCTGGGTGCGGCACGTTCCAAGAAACGATCACACGATGGAGTCCGCGCGCGTGCGCGTACTGAAGCATCATCTCGCGGTACGTGAGCACGTCGGGTCCACCGATTTCGTACACGCCGACCGCGTCGGGCTTGTCGAGCGCCTCGAGCAAGTAGTCGAGCACGTCGCGCACGCCGATCGGCTGACTTTTCGAGTCAACCCAACGTGGTGTGATCATTACGGGTAGCCGTTCGGTGAGATGACGGATGATCTCGAAGCTGGCTGACCCGGAACCGATGATCACTGCGGCGCGGAATTCGACAACCGGAACTCCACCTGCGGCCAACGCTCGACCCACTTCGTGTCGTGACACGAGGTGCACACTTTCGACCTCGTCGGGATCGCCGAGTCCACCGAGGTAGATGATCCGTTTGACACCGGCGTGCGCGGCGGCGCGGCCGAACGACGTGGCCATCAGCCGATCGACGTCTCGGAACGTATCCCCGCCCGCCATCGAGTGAATGAGGTAGTAGGCGACCTCGACATCGCGTAAGGCTGTCGGCAGGACTGTTGGATCGGCAAGATCGCCCTCCACGACGTCGACCGAACCCCAGCCCCGGCCCGTCAGCCGTTCTGCATGGCGAGCGATGCAGCGGACTTCGCCACCACGCTCGATGAGGAGTGGAACGAGGCGGCCACCGATGTAGCCGGTAGCGCCTGTGACCAGTATGCGCACGCTGCCTCCTCGCCCCTCTATTGCAAGGGTACGCCCGTCGCAATCGATGGCCAAGCGCGACGTTCAGCTTGCCGGGGCATCCTCTGGCTGATCGGTCGTTGCTTGTATGGGTTTTCGTTGGTTCATGATCACGAAGCTCAGCAAGCCGCCGAGCACGAGCGCCATTCCGAAAAACTGTGAACCGCGCAGCGTCTCGCCGACAATCAGGAATGACCACAAGGCCGCCAGAGCTGGCTGCGCGACTTGGGCGATACCGATGGTGCCGATCGGGATAGTTTTTTGAGCGAAGACCATCAGGCCGTGCGCGGCCACACCGGTCACGAATGTGAGGAGCGCGATGTAGCTCCAGCCTGTTCTGCTGATGTCGAGCATGTTGCCATTGAGGAGGGCCAGCGGCAGCACCGTCACGATCGCGATCGGAGTGATCGAGGCCATGAAGGTGATGACATCCATCTCTCTTCGGAAGTGCCGAGTGGTGGCGATATAGGTGGCCCACAGCAACATCGCGCTGAAGCCGAGCACGTTGCCCTTGAGGGATGCGTCACCCCTTGGTGGCGCGGTGAACAACACAATTGCCACACCGACGAACGCCACCAGTGCAAAGAGCAAGGCGCGTACGTTGATGTACTCCTTGAAGAACCGCGCGCCGATGGGCACAACAAGAAACGGCGTCAGCGAACCGATCAGCTCGGCGTTGGCCACGCTGTTGTGCGTTGCACCGGCGTAGAAGCAGGTGATGTTCAGACCGAAGAAGATGCCCGGGATAAGCGCCTGCTTGATGTCGGCAACGCGAAGGTGCCGGCCACGTGTCAGCAAGATCGCGTTCCACACGATCGTGGTCGTGACCATTCGCCAGAAGGCCACGAGCACCCCGGGGGTATGCGCTCTTTTCACGAGTGTGGAGCCGAGCGAGAAGCACACCACGACGGCCACGACCGCCAGCAGCCCGACCGTGCGCCCACTCGGCTTGGCGCGTCGGCCAGTGACGACCACACTCGTTGTCACTGGTGGTCATCTCGGTAGAGGTCGGGCTCGATGTAGATGAGGCTCACGGCGGGCACCCGAGCGCGGATCGCAACCTCTGCGCTATCGACGGCGAGGGCGAGGTCGGCCATCGAGATATTGCGTTCGAACTCGACTTTCGCGGCGACGAGGAGTTCCTCTGGGCCGAGGTGCAATGTACGGATGTGAATGAGCCTTCTCACGCGTGGGGATGACGTCAGCGCACTGACGACAGCGTCTTGATCGGCCGCCGAGGCGGACTCGCCGATCAAGAGTGCCTTCATTCGCACCGCAAGGATCCCCGCGATCACCATCAGCAAGACGCCGATGCTCACTGACCCGAGCGCGTCCCAGCGCGCGTTGTCGGTGATCTTGGTCAGGACGACGCCAAAAAGTGCGAGGAGCAAACCGATCTCGGCGCCAACATCTTCGAGCAGCACGACCGGAAGCTCTGGGTGCTTGGACGTGCGAATGAAGCGCCAGTATGACATTTCGGGCGGTTTGAGGTGTCTCACCTCGATCACGGCCGTACGCAGCGAATAGCTCTCGAGTGCAACGGCAGCGAGCAGGATCGCTATAGCCAGCCCGATGCTCTCAGCGGCATGTGGATGCAACAACTTCTGGATGCCCTCATAAAGAGCGAACAAGCCGCCACCGCTGAAGAGCACCAGTGCCACGACGAAGGCCCAAAAATACCGCTCGTTGCCGAACCCGAATTGATGCTCCTTCGTGGGGGCCCGGCGCGAACGCTTTCCGCCGAGCATGAGCAGCGCCTGATTGCCGGTATCGGCGAGCGAGTGACCCGCCTCGGCGAGGAGCCCCGCCGAGCCCGTGATCAAAAACCCGACGAACTTGGAAACGGCGATCCCGAGGTTTGCGAAAAATGCTGCGATGATCGCCTTTCTGCTGCCGTCTTGCACGGTGCAAGGTTGCCATACTGAGAGTGCGCAAGCGGCGACGGCCGACAACGGAAGGACACTGACATGGGTCAACTCGACGGGCGTGTGGCACTCGTGACCGGCGGTGGGCGAGGCATTGGCAGAGGGATCTCCGAGCTCCTCGCCGCGAACGGCGCAACGGTGGCCGTCAACTATCGGCGCGACGCTGAATCGGCCGAGGAGACGGTGCACACCATTCGTGCGAGCGGCGGAGCGGCCGTCGCATATCAGGCCTCGGTCGACGATGCCGAGGCCGATCGGTCGATGGTTGAATCCATCATTGCTGATTTCGGTCACATCGACATCCTCGTGTGCAATGCCGGCATCGCTTCTCGTGGTCAAGCAGTAGCTGACACCGACCCGGCTGAGATGCAACGTGTGGTTGCCACGCACGCATTCGGCCCGCATCACCTCTCAAGGTTGGTGCTGCCCTCGATGCGCCAGTGCACGCGGGGTGACATCGTCATGGTGTCGTCAGTGGCGACATCGCACATGGGAGCCAACGGTGCGCCCTACAACATGGGCAAGGCCGCGCTCGAGGCCTTGGCGCGGACCCTTGCCAAAGAAGAGCGCAAGCACGACATCCACGTCAACATCGTCGCCCCTGGCCTCGTCGAGACCGACATGGGCGTTCGTCTCGCACGTGCCATGACCGGCGACCGCGACATGCACGACCTGCGTGGACTTGACGCCAGTTCTGCGTTTGGTCGGGTGTGCCAGCCACTCGATGTTGCCAACGTGGTGCTGTGGCTGTGTAGTGAGGGTTCGGGTTACGTCACCGGACAACGTATTGAATGTGATGGTGGTGGCCCGGGTTGAACCGGTCCGGCGTGCAACCCGATAGCTTTTTTCTGGTGAGTCCACTTTCAGCGCAAATCGACACCGATCAGATCATTTCGGTCACCTCGGTCGCCCATACACAGATCATCGAGATGCGCGACGGCGAGCCGGAAACAGATCGGCTCGGGCTTCGCCTGGAGATCATCAGCAAGCCGGGCGATGAGTTCCGTTACGACCTGTCGTTCGAGATCACCACCAAAGCCGCGTTCACCGACGAAGTCCGCACGCACGATGGCCTCAAGGTCATTGTTCCCGCCAAGGACATCGAGCTGCTTCAGGGCGCCACCTTGGACTTCACCGAATCGCAGGGTCTCGTCATCCGCAATCCCAACAGGCCGTTGGCACCTCAGGTCGAAGGCCTTGTGCGCGACGACGCGCTTTCTGCCGAGATCGAAGCCATTATCGCGGCCGAGGTCAACCCGGCCCTCGCGTCTCACGGGGGCTTCGTCACCTACGTCGGCCATGACCAAACAGGCACCGCTTTTCTGACGATGGGCGGCGGCTGCCATGGCTGTTCGATGAGCCGGATGACCATGCTCGACGGCGTGCAGGGCATGATCGTCGACCAGATCGAGGGCATCGAACGGGTCAAGGACATGACCGATCACGACAGCGGCGAAAACCCGTACTACCACTGACCTCGGTGCTGCTGGCCTCAGTACTGGTTCAGCTCCAGCGAATCTTGACGTTGTTGCGGAACATCTCGAACACCGAGGTATCTCCGCTGACCGTGAGTTTGTCCGTACCTGTTCGGTTCCACAACGCCTGATAGATGTCCGAACTCTGTCCACTCACCGAGCAGTCGGCATCACCAGCAGTCCTCACGCTCACGACCGGTTGTTCACTGATCGTGAGCCGCCACACGGCCTTGGTGTCGGTGGGTGCGATCTGCAGCACTCGCGGAATCTCGCTGCGCAGCGGTGTGCGTTTGCGCGGCGCAAAACCGGTGAGCATCTCGTCGATGCCGTCCGCGGCGAGAGCTACCGAGATGCCGCTGTTACGACCGAGCGCGGACTCGGCATCGATGCGGTGTATCGCCGTCTCGAGGGCCTGGCGCCTCGGCCAGAACGTGAATGGCGACGGCGGATCTTCGAGGAAGGTGAAGTACGGCGCACTCGGATCGGCCTCGTGTAGGGCATCGACGAGCGCGGTGAGGCCAGCAACGAACCACGCGACGAGTTCCTGGTCGCGTGGCAATGCACCGAGGTAGTCGGTGTCGGCTTCTGCAGCTGGGTTCGTGACCTGTCGGCGCACGATGGAAGCCGCCCACCGGTGGACCTCGCCGGTGTGCAGGACAAGGTCACGGATGAACCAATCGGGGCATGTTGTCACCACGGCGTCGGGTCCGGCCTCGCCGGCAGCAGCGGCAAGCATTGAGCCGTTGGACTCGAGTTCGAAGAGGTAATCCGCAAGGTTCATCGGTGGGGCTCCGTTGTCGTTGTTGTTGGAGACGGGTCAAGACTCTGCGGTGTCGCGAGTGTCGCATACGATCAGCACATGAGCATTGAACTAGGTGAACTGTATGCCTCGGCGCGAGGCCGCATCGCAGCGATTGCTGTCGATTTGCCTCGCGAGGCCGCCGAGCTGAACTGCCCCGCCACTCCGGAATGGACGGTCCACGACGTATTGGCACACTTGCGTGGCTCGACCGAAGACATCCGCACCGGCAATCTCGAGGGCGTCACGACCGAACCCTGGACAGCAGCGCAAATCGAGCGGCATCGAACCACCACGACCGCCGATCTTTTGACCGGCTGGGCCGAGGACTCGCCGCTGCTCGAGTTCGTGTTGTCGTCGCCTGAGCCCGGCATTGCTACTCGTGCCGTGTTCGATGTACACGCGCATGAGGCCGATCTTCGCGGGGCACTCGGCTACCCCGCCGCGCTGTCGGCGCCGTTCGCCGAATGGGCCTTGCCTTTGCTGTCAGAACGTTTCCTCAACAATGTGCAAGCGTCGCGTTTGCCCGACGTCCAGATCATCACGACGGACGGCGATGTCATCGGCTCCGGCGATGCATCGGTTGTGTTGCGGGTCAGTCGGTTCGAACTGTTCCGTTCGTTGCTCGGCCGTCGCAGTCCGGCGCAGGTGGCCGTATACGACTGGGGGAGTACGGACCCGACTCCGTACCTCGAGCATTTCTTCATCTTCGGTCCTCGCTCGACAGACCTCGTGGAGTAATGACGAGCTCAGCCGCTGTGCCGAGGTCCGCGAATGAGCCGGCCGGGCAGCTCCCCGGTGAATTCATCGTGATCTACGGTTTGCACACCACCGACAAAGGTGGCCGCGTATCCTCGTGCCTTTTGCACGAGCCGGCGTCCACCGGCGGGCAGATCGAACGCCATGCGTGGCATCTCGAACGACAGTGCGTCGTAGTCGACTAGGTTGAGATCCGCGCGCATGCCAGGTGCGACCAGGCCGCGATCGTGCAGACCGTACAACTCGGCCGTCTGGCGCGTCTGCCTGTGCACTACATGCTCGAGCGGTAGACGAGGGCCGCGTGAACGATCACGGGTCCAATGGGTGAGCATGAATGTCGGCGTGCCGCCGTCGCAAATCGCGCCGCAGTGTGCTCCGGCGTCGCTGAGACCCATGCGTGTACGGCCGTGCAGGGTCGCGGTGTACGTCATTGACAGATCGCCGTAGCTGTAGTTGAAGAACGGCGCATAGATCATTCCGTTGCCGTCCTGGCTGGTGAGTTGATCGAGTATCAGCGCCATGGGGGCGATCCCGTGCGCTGTTGCGCGTGCGGCAACCGAGGCGTCCGCAGCGGGTTCGTAATCGATGTTCACGCCGTCGACCGGATAGATCCGACCGAGCTTGTCGAGGACAACAGCGCGGAACAGCCCGCCATCGTCGGGGATGTCTTCGATGATGCGCCGCCGACGCTCTGGATCGCGCAGCGCGTGAAGCCGCTCGGGCATCGCGAGACCCGCGACCTCGGTGTAGGCAGGGTGGAACAGAAGCGGGTGAACGCTGCCGTGCAAGCAATAGAGAATGCCGATCGACCTGCCAGCGATCTGTGCATACAGCGATTCTCCGTTCGCGCTCGCAGCGTCGAGTAGACCGAGAACCTCGCGCCAGATCTCCGGTGCTGAATCGGGCTGGTTCAAATTGACGCATACCGGTTGACCGGTGACTGCAGCCAACGAACGCATCCACGGCCATTCCTCCACTGGCACGCGGGCGTGGTCTGGCGCGAACTGAAAGACACCGTGGCCAACGCGGCGAATCGCACGCCCAATGCCGAGGAGTTCGCTCGGGTCCGCAGTGGTGCCTGGTACGAGCTCGCCCGCCTTGCTGCGGTGAAGTGGAGTTCTGCTGGTGCTGAAGCCGAGAGCGCCTTCACGCAGCGCTTCTTCCACGAGCGTGGCCATACCCTCGATGTCGGTCGGGGTTGCAACCTCATTCGAAGCGCCACGATCACCCATCACATAAGCGCGCAGTGGGCCATGCGCGATTTGGGTGCCGATGTCGACTACGTGTGGATGGCTTTCGATCGCGTCGAGGTACTCGGGAAAGCTGCTCCACTCCCACGTGATGCCTTCGGTCATTGCTGAGCCGGGAATGTCCTCGACGCCTTCCATCAGCTCGATCAGCCACTCGTGGCGATCGGGTCGGGCGGGGGCGAATCCGACGCCGCAGTTGCCCATCACGATGCTCGTCACGCCGTGCCACGACGATGGAGTCATCCACGGATCCCAGCTGACCTGCGCGTCATAGTGCGTATGCACGTCGACCCAGCCGGGTGTCATCAACAGGCCGTCGGCATCGATGATGCGCTTGGCGCCAGTGGTTGAAGCAGATCCGGCGGGTTCAACGTTGTCGATGCGATCACCGGAAATAGACACGTCGGCCATCAGCGCAGGCGAGCCGCTGCCATCGACGAGACGAGCGTTGCGGATGACGAGATCGGTCATCGCCACAAATTAGCTGTCGGGTGAGCTGTCGGGCCGCAGCCGACTGATCGCCTCGTCGTGCAGCAGACCATTGGAGCTGACTGCTGAGTTCGTTTCGAACGTGCGCACCCCGAGGCGATCGCTGAACCGGCCCCCCGCCTGTTCGACCACTACCTGAACGGCGGCGAGATCGTAGGACTGAACTCCGATGGCGTCGACAGCGATTTCCATCGCCCCCTCGGCCACGAGCATGTGCTGCCAGAAATCGCCGAACCCGCGGGCGCGGTAGGCGGCCTGCTGGAGCTCGACGAGTTTGTGGGTCAGGCCGATGACATCCCAACCGGTACTGAACGTGACGCAGACCTGAGCGTCGTTGAGGTCATCGATCGTCGATACGCGGATCGGGCGCCCGTTGACGGTTGCGCCCTGTCCGACAGCGGCCGCCCAACGTCGCATCATGGCCGGAGCAGACACGACGCCGACAACAGGACCATGGTCGGCGTGCGTCAGCGCGATGAGCGTTGCCCATACTGGGATGCCGCGCACGAAATTACTTGTGCCGTCGATGGGGTCCACGATCCATCGCCACGGTGACGCAAGGTTGCCCGATACACCGTTTTCTTCGCCGAGGAACCCATGCGTCGGAAAACTCTCCGCCACCATGTTGCG